>CALWFS010000161.1 GCA_944377705.1 uncultured Mediterraneibacter sp.
AGGAGCTTTCCCTCCTGATCTGCACGGTTGAACCGGTCATTCTCCAGTTTCTGAATGCTTCCCGTGTTCATGTTGTCTCCGAGAATAGCTCTGAGAGCCCGCCCGATTCGGCTCTTGCCTTCCCCGCCTTTTCCGATCATAAGGAGCATTTTCTGTCCCCGGTTGCTGGGGATCATCACATATCCCATGAATTCCTGAAGAATCGGGATGTCCTCTTTTTCCAGCAGATTATCCAGAAAGGACAGCCAACGTTCCGGCACCGGGGCATCCGGATTATAACGAACCGGGAGCCGGTTCATCGTCCACTCTTTGATTTCCGTGAAAGAACCGTCCAGATGATAGGTTCCGTTGCGGAAATGAATCCGGTCTTCTCTGACCGGCAGCGCTTCACACTGGCACATTAGCTTTAAAATGCTCAAAATCCGATCTACCATCTTTGCCACATTAGATTTCTGGTATGGACTGATCTCTTCTAAGATTTCTTTCCGTATAATGTCATCCTCAATTTCACCATCCAGATCATAGAGCTTGCCGTGAATACATTTCCTTTCCTTCTTCCGAAGCATATATTCACAGAGAGCGATCTCATCGATCTTTTTCCCGTCATACCAGTCTGCAAATTCAGGATTGCCGACAGACACTACGCTAAGAAGCGTTTTCAAAGCTTCCAACTGTTCCGGCTTCAGACTCTTGAAGTCTTCCTGCATATCCAGCGATCTCCTTTCCGGCAGACAGGAGCAGTTCCACCCGTTCTTCCAGCGGTGAATGTAAAAGCACATCCATCAGATACTCCACTCTGGTCAGTCTGTCCAATGCTTCACAAAATAGGGAATCCCATTCTCTCTCTGACGTTTTAGGAGCAAAGTGCTCTTTCCAGAAGCACAGCAGTTCCCGATACTGACTCAACACTAAAAAACAATTCCGCTCCAGTTTTACATAATTCTGTTCCAACGATGCTGCTTTCGTTGGATTTTCCCATTTGCCTCTGTCCGGCGGTCGCCCTTCTTCATACGGTATTCCGAAATCCTTCGCTAATTTCCCGGCTGCTTCTCTTGCTGACAGACCAAAGTATCTTGCTGCAAAATCGATCACATCCCCGTCTGCCTGACATCCAAAGCAATGGAACCGTTGATCCAGTTTCATGCTGGGATGCCTATCTCTGTGGAATGGGCAGCAAGCCATTCCTTTTCTCGTCACCCTAATTCCGTAATATTCAGCCGCTTGTCTGGCTGATATGGTATCTTTTACTGCTTCATACACATTCAATTCGTATCCCTTCCTTTCTCGAATCCACAGTCTCTGAAAGGGAAAATAATTACCCCTTCACTTATAGAATTGAAAAAGGGCAATTTTACAGTGTGTAACTACATTTTTTTATTTTTGTGAAAAAGCATACCTATCCGTAGTCAATAAAGCATAACGTCTTGCCCTCGATCTCTTCAGGTTTTATATTTATTTTTCCCTTCACTTTACGTATTGAGGACAGTGTAATTTACAACGTTTAGAATTAATTTTTTAAGGACAAAAAAATACAGCCATCAGGATTTCTCCTTAACGACTGTATTATAATTATCATTTTTGTACTTAATATGTTGTAATATAGATTCTTGCCGTTATGTAATTATACGTTCACTTTTCTGGAGTTTTCATCGGTGATCTGCTGAATATAGATATCGCTTTTATCTATTAAGCATTTGACCGGCTTATTATACAGACTGTTAATCATTTGGATATTTTCAACAAAGGGAACTGTGACGTTCATACGGTTTTGTATCAGGGCATTTAAAGCATCTACAGCTCGACCCTCTTTGTATTCTCCCAATTTGCCTCCTGCTTTAATCAGGTTTTCATCCAACTGTGACTTACTGATAATAGGGACTTTGGCAATCACTTTCCCCATAAACTTACTTGCAGTTGCAAGTCCGGTTATCATTTCGGACTGAATAGAAGATTTTGAAAAAGTCTCCATCAAATTGTAGCATTCTGTATAAAGTGTCCGATACTGATAAGAGTATTCTGTGATACGGTGCTCAACATTATTCAGATATCCTTCGTTAAAATTACCCAGCAACATCACTTCCAGAAAAGTCGAATATGCATATAAATACAATGCAAGCTGATAATCTTTAAATCGTGCCTGCAGTTTTTTCAATATACTTCTGACTTCCAAATCACCGTGAATAGAAGAATGTTTTTTCAGCTCTTTTCCAATCTGCTCTCGATAAAGAATAATGCTTGCCTCTGCCTCTTTTTTTATTTCCTGAACGAGTATATGCTTATTTGTCTTATACTTTTCATTGTCCCAATTATACTTAAAATTAGTTATAACATCTCCAAGAACGTTTAGATTGCCTTGAAGCGTCGCGCGTTCTTTTTCTTCCAGAAAGTGCAAAATTTCTTCTTGTGTTTCTTGTATCGTATTTAATTTCTTTTCGATGTTCATTAGAGCAGCCGCCATAAACAACATAGTTGGGTCACAGGCAAGCTCAGTCATCCGTGCTTGTCCTCCACCGACACCTCCGGTGGAAGATTTTAAACTACCAATAAACTCCGTACTGCCACTAGCATTGAACATCTGTTTTCCCATTGCATTCACAAAATAAATACCCGATCCGCCACTACCGTTAATAGCTGTCTGAATTGCTGTTGTCAACGGTTGGAATGCAACGCCAAGTGCGGAAAGATCTGACAAGTGAATTTTTGTAGTATGCGACATATTAAAATTAATTTTTGGCATTATCGGAAGCACCGCAACGTTCATCAAAACTTGCTGAGCTGATTCCTCCCTTTTCTCAATCTCATTATTCATAGCACTCAGCCTCCTACTATATATCTATTCATTAGAGAACTTGTAATTTTTGCGAATCTCTTTAAAAATGAAATTATATAATATCATCTAATTCTTCCGAAATTTCTGAAAAATTTTGGTTTAAATCGATCGAATTTTCTGTCAAACCATTGATGAACCGGAACAGATATTAAATTCAACCCGGACATAGCGAATTTCTGCATAATAGTTTTCACTTCTCCATAAGTGCTTATCTTTTGTCTTGCCTTTATTTCAACAGCATATTGATCTCATTCTGCAAATTTTTCAAAAATGCGCCTGCATGTGAGCCATCCATCTGTGTGTGGTGGAACTGGAAAGAGATCGTTAGGTAATACCGAAACCATTTCTTTTTATATTTGCCCCAAATGATGAACGGATTATTGAAAATACCGCTATTCATACCGACAGCTCCATCGATTTCCGTATCTATGATTGCAGATGTGCCGATGACCATACTGTTTTCGGACAAATCCCGGTCCTGACAGCTTGCAGCAACCTCAGCCGTATATTTCAGATACTGCTTACTGAATTTATTTAGGTCTGTGTCATATAAAATATCGCAGGAGCTGACTTCGCCTTTTTTATTTTTCACGATAGTGTTTACCGCTATGGTATCATACTGTATAAGTTTATCGCCAACCGGAAGGATATAAAACTCCTTTACCTTTACGGCGGCTTTTCCGATACAATAATCAAGCAGCATATTGAATTTCAAATTTCTTTTCCTGCTAATCTTTATCAGATTCGTAACATCAAAGGTTTTGAAAAAAGTCACCATTGGATTCGGCGCTTTCATCCAAAGTTCATACGCAGTCGCTCTGGTGGTATCTTGGGGATTTACTTCTTTTAGCATAATGACCTCCGTTTTGCTGTTTATTCCGCTTACCGGATTGGATGACGAATTACAGTTTTCAATTTACTTGGATCGCATCTTCTTGGATCGCTCAGATAGATTTCGTGATGGTATCTCGCATCCGTAATATCCAGTTCATACCCGTTTGATTTCATATAGTCATGCATTAAATCAACAGTGGCAGGCTCATCATCATAAGAACCGATGTGCATACATTGAACGCACAGTCCCTCGTCATAGGGGAAGAACTCAACTTTTGAAAAATCCTGTTTTTTCTTTTTTGTTGCTTCCTGAACTGCCCACTCAAAATCTTCCTTCGTTACGAAGTCCGGCAACCGAATCATAGAGACAAAGTGCATATCTTCTTTTCTGGTATAATCAAGTCCCTGTGTATTTTCCTGCCACCAAAGCCCTTCAAGAGGCGGAACTACATATTCAAAGAAGCCCTCGATTTTATGAGTCCCCTTGTAGCTCATCTTTATCGTAAAGGCAATGCCGTATAACAAGCCAATTGAACTTTTATATTCTCCGTTTTCCTCATTGGGATTACCTTTTCCCCGGACTGCGATGTAGTTCATTTTCGGAATTTCTATAATACTGGGCTTGTCCTTTGGCATATAAAATTCCTTGCATTCTTTCTTATAGTCAAAAGCCATTTCATTCGCTCCTTATCAACCAAATATGTTATCACATACTTCATCCAATTAGACAACTTAGGATGTACCCCATCAAAACATTCCATGATTATACTTTATTTGTGCATAAATTATCATAACTAATCCTATGCAAAAAGTACTCCCACAAATCCACCAACCTAATAAGGTATCTGCAAAAAAATCAATTATACCTGTCAGTATAATTCCTATACCAATAACTAAATGTGCTTTCCCCATCTTCGCTATATATGCTTTTTTATCGTTATCTTTTACTTTTTTATAGTGATAATCATGTATTAACGAGATTTTTTCCTTTTTCCATATCTTCCAACCTAAATTGGAAAATAAACTGCCTATTATTAATAAAAAAAACAATTCAAACCAGCGCATAAAATCACCTCTATAAATTAGGCTTTGGCTACTTAACAAACTGGAATTTAAAGGTATTTTATGTATATAAAAATATCAATCTTCAAACTCTTTTAACTCGTCAAGCGGATCTTTTGAAGTATCGATTCCCATACCATTTTTCAGCCAATCTGCTTTCCTATAACCAGTTCCTGTCAATTCAAATATTTCGCCCTTATAGCCTACAGATTTAACCCATCCCCATTCTATAAGTCGGTCTAACGCCTCTATCCATCTTGCTGATTCTCTTTTTGAGTTATCAGCCATAAACTGCTTACCCGATGTAAAAATCTGAGTAGGGGAGTCAAGAGTCTGTATCTTTATGATTTGACCATCACCATCA
>CALWFS010000162.1 GCA_944377705.1 uncultured Mediterraneibacter sp.
TTACAGAAGTCCCGGAGATGTTCGGCGCTGAGACCCAGCTGATGGACCGCTGTGAAAACGAGGAGCTCTTCCATCAGACCGTACACCTGATTAATGATTTCAAAGAATATTTCACAAGCCACGGTCAGACGATCTACGAAAACCCGTCTCCCGGCAATAAAAAAGGCGGGATCTCCACCCTGGAGGACAAATCCATGGGCTGCACCCAGAAATCCGGCACCGCGCCGGTCCGCGGCGTCCTTGCCTACGGGGAACGGGTGAAAGAAAAAGGGCTGAACCTCCTGAGCGCTCCCGGCAATGACCTGGTAGCTTCCACAGCTCTTGCGGCAGCCGGAGCCCATATCGTACTCTTTACGACCGGAAGAGGCACCCCATTTGCATCCCCTGTACCGACAGTCAAGATCTCTACGAACAACCGCCTCTATGAGAAAAAGCAGAACTGGATCGATTTTAACTGCGGCACACTGGTAGATGGCGGCACGCTGGCGGAATTAAGAGACCGTTTCTTTGACTATATTATCAGCGTTGCCTCAGGAGAGCAGGTAAAATCAGAGAAAGCCGGATTCCACGACATGGCGATCTTTAAGCAGGGAGTGACCCTGTAATAAAGCATCTGCCCGACTGCCGCGGATGCTGCGACATTAACGACATTAAATATAACCCCCAATATATTTACTGGAAAACGGAGGAATCAAAACATGAAAACTGTCAATGAAGCAATGGAGAAAAAATATGGAAATTACCCGGAAAAAGTCCTTCAGTTCGGCGAGGGAAATTTTCTCCGCGCGTTCGTGGACTGGATGATTGACAAAGCGAACCGGGACGGTATTTATCAGGGCAGCATTGTTCTCTGCCAGCCCATCGCGCAGGGACTCAAAGACAGGATCAACGCGCAGAACGGCGTATACACGCTTGCTATGCGCGGCGCGGAAAACGGACAGCCCGTCGAGAATATCGAAGTCATCACATCCGTATCCCGATGCATCAATCCATATGAAAACTATGAAGACCTGATGGAGATCGCGCGCAGCGCTGATCTGGAAGTCGTGGTGTCTAACACCACAGAAGCAGGCATCGCTTACCATGAAGGGGACCGGCTCACAGACTGTCCTCCGGTTTCATTCCCGGCTAAAGTAACCGCATTCCTGTATGAACGATATAAAGCATTTAACGGTAACCCGCAGAAAGGTCTTCTCTTCCTCCCCGTAGAGCTCATCGACAATAACGGGGCAGAATTAAAGCGCATTGTTCTTCAATACGCGCAGGAATGGGAACTGGGTCAGGACTTCATCAACTGGACAGCTACAGCCAATGAATTCACCAGCACGCTGGTAGACCGCATCGTCACGGGATATCCCGGGGATGAAGTCTCTTATTTCGAGAAAAAGCTGGGCTATAAAGACAACCTCCTCGACACGAGCGAGCTCTTCAATCTTTGGGTCATCGAAGGTGATAAAAAATGGGCTGACAAACTCCCGGTCCATAAGACCGATGCCAATGTCATATGGACAGATGATGTTAAGCCTTATAAAAAACGTAAAGTCCGCATCCTGAACGGCGCTCATACTTCCACTGTCCTTGCTGCATACCTGGCAGGATTTAATATCGTGGGGGATTTCATGAAGGATGACACTGTGCGCGCCTTTATGAACGATGTGATCTATAAGGAAGTCATCCCCACCCTGGATCTTCCGAAAGAAGAGCTGGAGTCCTTTGCCGCTGCGGTCAACGACCGGTTTGCGAATCCGTATATCAAACACAATCTGCTTGATATCGCTCTCAACTCCTGCTCCAAGTTCAATGCGAGATGCCTGCCGTCTCTTCTGGGATATGTTGAGGAAAAAGGCGAACTTCCAAAATGCCTCACCTTCTCCCTCGCCGCGTTCATCAAGTTCTACCAGGGTGAATGGAAAGACGGCGTATATACAGGCACAAGAAAAGACGGCACACAGTATCCGCTCAGGGACGACAAGGCGGTTATCCGCTTCTTCGCCGATATATGGGCTGAAAACGATGCCGGCAAGGCAGCAGAAGCAGCGCTCTCAAACAAAGACTTCTGGAGCGGGAAAGACCTGACAGAAGTGCCGGGACTTAAAGACGCGGTCGCAGGATATTTAAAGGATATGGAAGAAAAAGAGATCAAAGAGATCATGGCAGAGCTCATCAAATAAACTGGCAGAAAACCGAAAATAAGCAGATACCGGGATCTGTACTCCCGGGTCTGCTTTTGCTCTGTTCTTTTCTGCGACCTTTTTATGGCGCTGCTTTTGCTTCCATGATATAATACTCCCATAATATGCGGTAATCCGAAGCGCTGGAGGCGCTTCCCCCTGCTTTGCAGAAGGATACCTGACTAACATATTCGGAGGCATTACCATGCATAAAAAAAAAGTTCTTGTAACCGGCTCCTCCCGCGGCATCGGACGTGCCTGCGCCCTCGCTTTCGCGGGAGCCGGATATCATGTATTCATAAACTGCCGTAATTCCATAGACATGCTGGACTCTCTTGAAAGAGAGATCCTGGATCTCGGCGGGACCTGTACAAAGGTCACCGGCGATGCAGGCAGTCCGGATGAAGTCCGCTCTATCTTCCGTGCGATCTCAGAAAACAACGCTTCACCATCCATGGGCGGTCCGGGCGTATCGGGCGGTCTGGATGTACTGGTCAACAACGCCGGTATCTCCCATTTCGGACTCCTGAGCGATATGTCGGACGAAGAATGGCAGACCGTTATGGACACAAATTTATCTTCTGCTTTCTACTGCTGCCGTGAAGCCATCCCTTATATGATCTCCAAAAAACAGGGCCGGATCATCAATATCTCGTCCATGTGGGGCGTGGCAGGGGCTTCCTGCGAAGCAGCCTACTCGGCTTCAAAGGCAGGACTCAACGGTCTGACTCAGTCACTGGCAAAGGAGCTTGCCCCGAGCAATATTCAGGTAAATGCCATTGCATGCGGTGTGATCGACACAGAAATGAACGCCCGGCTGAATGAAGAAGAGCAAAATGCCCTGAAAGAAGAGATCCCAGCCGGACGGTTCGGCACTCCCGAAGAAGTGGCAAAGCTTGCCCTGCTTCTCGCCGAAGCACCCGCATACCTCACCGGACAGATCATCCGTATGGACGGCGGATTAATCTGAAGCCCATTCTTTATTGTTGATTATTTTTATTTAGGAGATTACTTATGATCGATGTGAATGACCTGACAAAGATATCAAAAGACTGCTCTCTCACTGAGTTTGTCGGCACAACCGTGCTGGACACGATCGGGCTTGTCATTCCGGGTATCGATCCCTCCCTCCTGGAACGAATGAACCTCAAAAAATCTTATAAGAGCCTGGGACTGATCAGCTCCCGTACCGGAGCGGCCGGTCAGATCAACGCAGCTGACGAGGCAGTCAAGTCTACCAATACAGAAGTCGTATCCATTGAGCTTCCCCGCGATACAAAGGGCTGGGGCGGACACGGATGCTTTATCATCATTGGCGGGGACAATGTCTCTGACGTGCGCAGGGCAGTAGAAATTGCCCTGGAATACATCGAAAAATACGCCGGCGAACTGTACATCAGCCAGGCAGGACATCTGGAATTCACCTACTCCGCCAACGCGGATGCAGCTCTTAACATGGCGTTCGATGCACCTATCGGAAGACCGTTTGGCTTCTTCTGCGGGTCTCCCGCTGCGATCGGTCTGGTCATGGCTGACCTGGCGGTCAAGTCATCCCCTGTGGAAGTCATCAAATATATGACCCCGGACAACGGGACAAGCCACTCAAATGAAGTTATCGTGGCAGTGACAGGGGATGCCTCCGCAGTCAAGAACTCCGTACTCACCGCAAGAGAAATCGGACTGCAGCTGCTGGTGGCAATGGGGAGCTATCCTGAAACACCGTCAAAACCTTTTTTATTCTGAGAATCTGAATTTGTATGTGAGGACTCCCGGTCAGATGAACCCAGAAAACAGCAGAGCATCTTTTCGAAAGCGCTTCAGTTCAGAGGTATGGGTGGTTGAGGCGACTTCGGAAAGTGGCTTGGAAGAACTTAAAATCTGCAAGTACGCGTTAAACCGGGCATCGGAATTGTCCGAGACGAAGGCGAGTTGTCCGATGCCCGGTTTTGCTTTTAGCGTACTTGCAGATCTTTTAGTTCTTCCTGCCTCATGGAGCGGAGCCGATGCCAGCCATACCTCCGAGCTGAATACATCCTCGACACATTTGCTCCGCGATTTTCGGATTCTTTTCGATCGTCTATCCACACACAAATCCAGATTTTACCTCCATGAGATATCCGCCTTTTTTCTGGGCGCTGTCCTTTTGTATGTAACTGCCGGATATCCGATAAGCATACAGCATGCCACCGGGGTATCTCCAAGCCCGAGCCACTCTTTCAGAGGTTTCCATCCTTCCGTGATCCGCTGGATGTATCCGCTGTACAGCACTCCTGCCCCCTCCGCACAGCCATATTCTCTATGTTAGCGGCGGCGAGCCCTCCATCCAGGGGATTATCCGCGGCGATGAAAATACATGCCGGAGCATTGAAAAAGAGCGGATCATCTTTCGGATCCTTTCTCCGTCTTCGGTACATGAATTTAAACAGCATAGAGTACTGCGGCGCGGTCTCTTTCATCGCATCTGCCAGTTCCGGCATCTGTTCCCAAAGATATTCCCGGAACGCAGGCAGCTCTTCCTGAAGGACGATGAACCTGCATGCCTGACGGTTTTTTGCGGTGGCTGTATATCTGCCCGCTTCCAGGATCCGCTCCAGCACTTCCCTGCTTATGGGTCTTTCCCTGTAATTCCGGATACTGCGCCTGAATTTTACAGCATGCAGAAAATGCTCCGGATCTACTGTAAATGTCTCCTTATTATATTCTTCTATATCTTCCATATCTTCCATATCATATTCCGGGATGGATACCGCTGCCCGGGGACAGACTGCCACACAGTGTCCGCACTGGATGCAGTCTGGCGTATACAGCGCTTTCCCATCTTCCACTGTCAGTTTCTCCGCGGGACAGTCTGCCGCGCACAGCCCGCATCCGATACACTTTTCTCTGTCTATTACTATCATGTTCCTG
>CALWFS010000163.1 GCA_944377705.1 uncultured Mediterraneibacter sp.
AGACCAATGGACCGTTTTGCATAGGCGAGTGCATGCTCCATCTTATTCTCCCCGATCATCTTTCCCAGATAGATCGCCAACGCGCTGGAAAGCCCAAATGAAACAACCGTTGCAATCTGCCTTGCCACCTGAGCCACAGAGTTTGCCGCTACCACAGGGCTTCCCATATGGCCCAGGATCGCAGTGTTTGCTGTAGTTCCAAGCCCTCACATCACCTCATTGCTAACCACCAGCAGAGCATATTTCATAAAATCGCTGAACAACACCTTGTCTATCTGGATCACATAGCGCAGCCTGAGCTTGATATCTTTATTAAAGAGATGGGCATATCCTGCCACAAGCACAACTTCCAGAATCCTGGCGCATAGCGTACCCAGCGCCGCTCCACTGACTCCCATAACGGAAGCCCAAAAAGACTGAAAATAAAATAGATAACCCGTTCCACGCTTCTCATAATATGCAGGTATGCCTGCGTGATCCCGATCATAACATATGAAAACGCAACAATGCGCAGATATCTGATCCCCTCAGCTATGACCGCAGGATCGCTGGTAAATATCTTAAGGATCAGTCCCGGGAGCAATAACTCTGCCATAATAAAAAAGGCAGTTACAAAAACTGCCGTCTTTACTGCTATCCCGTAAATCTTTTCGATGGCATCCTTATCGC
Source organism: uncultured Mediterraneibacter sp. (assembly GCA_944377705.1). Lineage (GTDB taxonomy): Bacteria > Bacillota > Clostridia > Lachnospirales > Lachnospiraceae > Mediterraneibacter. The sequence continues at coordinate 670 of CALWFS010000163.1, forward strand.
TCTTTCCCAAATACTGTGTGGTCAGTACTGTCGCTCCGGAGGTCAGCCCAAACAGGAACAGGGTCATGATATACCGGACCTATCCGGCGAGGGATGCCCCGAAAAGCGCATCTTCTCCCACAGCGCCGAGCATGATCACATCTGCCGCAGTCACCCTTACATTAAATCAGATTCTGAAGTGCATGGGCACCACGAGGGTAATGACCGCGCGGTAGAATTATCCCCATTCAACGCCCAGATGATTTTGTTCTCTTTTTCTCAGCATAGCTTATAGTCTTTTCCAAATATTGATCTTATTCTTTTCCGTTAAAGCAATAAGTACATACCTTGCACGGTTCCAGGCCGATGGACGCCAGAAGGTCATCCAGCCTGTGGAACCTCAGAGTCGTAAAGTTCTGGATCCTGCGGATCTCCTCCACCATCTTTGCATAGCGGCAGGAATCCGGGTTTGCATATTCCTCCAGCACCTCTGCCGGACAGTTTTCCCCTTCCTCCTCCTGGATGATCCTTCTTGTGATCAGGTCAAGGTCAGATTTTGACCGGGAGAAATTCAGGAATTTACATCCGTAAACAAGCGGCGGGCACGCAGGACGCACATGGACTTCCTTTGCGCCGCTCTTATAGAGGAATTCTGTCGTCTCGCGCAGCTGAGTCCCTCTCACGATCGAATCATCGATAAGGAGGAGTTTTTTATTCTCAATCAGCGCCTTGACCGGGATCAGTTTCATGCGGGCGATCAGATCCCTCTGGCTCTGATTGGTAGGCATAAAAGATCTGGGCCATGTAGGAGTATATTTGATAAACGGCCTTGCATAAGGAATTCCCGACTCATTCGCATACCCGATTGCATGCGCCACGCCGGAGTCCGGGACGCCCGCTACGATATCCGGCCGTACGCTGTCTCCATCCCTCTTCGCCAGCATGCTTCCACATTTGTACCGCATTTCCTCAACGTTAATCCCTTCGTAAGAAGATGTCGGATATCCGTAGTAAACCCAGAGGAAGGAACAGATCCTCATTTTATCTCCCGGCTCCACCAGGGTCTCCACGCCTTCCGGGGTGATGAACGCCACCTCGCCGGGACCGAGTTCTTTATAGTCTGTATATCCGAGATTGATATATGCAAAATTTTCAAAAGAAACACAGTACGCATCCTCTTTTTTTCCTATCACCAGAGGCGTCCTGCCATAGGGGTCGCGCGCCGCGTAAAGTCCGTCTTTTGTCATAAGCAGAAGAGTAAGAGACCCATCCACAACCCTCTGTGCGTACTGGATCCCCTCCACCAGGCTTGCCTTCTTGCAGATCAGTGACGCCACCAGCTCTGTCGCATTGATCTTTCCGCCGCTCATTTCCTGGAAATGGGAGTGCCCTTCGTTAAAAGCGCGCCTTAGCAGCTCCTCTTCATTGTTGATCTTTCCAACTGTGACAATGGCAAAGCTTCCGTGATGAGACTGGATCAGAAGGGGCTGCGGTTCATAGTCTGAGATACAGCCGATCCCAAGGTTCCCTTTCATCTCCTCCACGTCTCTCTCAAACTTGGTCCGAAACGGAGAATTTTCTATATTATGAATCGCGCGGCAGAACTCGCCGTCACCGTATGCAGCCATTCCTCCTCTTCTCGTCCCCAGATGGGAATGGTAATCCACCCCGTAAAAAAGCTCCAGTATACAGTCTTTTTTCGATGCAACTCCGAAAAATCCACCCATGAAATATGCCTCCTTTATTGACGGAAGCCCGCAAAATGCAGTAGTTTCCTGCGGTGCCCTTGCTTTCTCCGTCCGATTTTACTGTCCTTATACAGCATAAAGGAAATCCCATAAAAAAGTCAATAGCAGGATCACTGTTCTGTGACCCTGCTATCTCATCACGCTCTGCGCTCCCTTGACACGACAAGGGTAACGCACACGAACGCCGCCGCAAATACAAGCTGTATCCCGATCCCTCCGAGCACCTGTGTCAGCACGTCCCCGGCAACCGCGCCGTACTCTGTCAGCATCTCATTTACTGATTCATACCAGTATACCGGCAGGAACTGCGCCGCCTTCCGCACTCCCGGGCTCAGGTAATCCACCTGCACAAAGGCGCCGCACAAAAAGCACATGCCAAGAGATACCACATTGACAGTCCCGCTAAGGGCGTTGGACGACTTGACAAGCGTGCCGATCAGATGAGCGAGAGACAATGCCATGAGCAGCAGAGCAAAGGAATTTAAAAGATACCAGTGCGCCCTCCCGCTGGCCAGGAAATCAGCTCCATACATAAGCAGCACCGCTCCTGTGCAGACGCCCCACAGGCCCGCAGCGATCAGACCCGAGGCTGTCAGCCCTTCCATGTTCTGCCGCCGGATGGGCACAGAGGACGCTCTCATTCTTCTCGGCAGGCCTCCTTTGCGGACGCTTATCAGGATATACCCCATCACATACCCCAAAAGACTTAAGAACAGATAGGGAAGGTAGCGGTAAAAAATCGAGTATGCCGGCGCGATCCCCGCGTTTCCGCTCACATCCGCAAGCGTTACCTCTGCGCTGTCTCTCTCGCTCATGGCATCTGCCATCTCCCGCTCCGTAAATCCTGCTCCGGCATATCCCCGGACAAAATTCATGAAATTGGTGATCTGCTGTTCCACATAGTATCCGGAATAAGTTCCCGGCACTGTGGTGACCTTCAGGCTTTCATCACCGAGAATACATGTTTCCGTGAAATCTTCTGGAATCCGCACAATATAAGCCACATTCCTGTAAAACAAATCTTCCTGCAGCGCTTCTTCATCATCGGAGAGACGTTTCACTTCATTTGTCCTTCCAATGTAATCCATCAGGCTCTGCGCCATTATGCCCCCATCCTCATCAATGACGCCCACTGGGACGCTCTGGGCCAAATAGCTCTGTTCCGTCTCCCCCGCAAAGCTCTGGAACATCACGGTGAGACTGAAAAAAATCCCAAGATATAAAAGGATCACCCAGATGTTTTTCTTCGCGATCTTTAAATATGCTTTAAATACTGCCATAGCGTTTCCTCCTTACGATCAGAAATGTGCCTGCCGCCAGCAGGACGCACAGCGCGGACAGTATGGCAATGTCCTGCGCATAACGCTTCGGAGCGTCGTATACATTCAGGCAGTACAGGGCGTCTGAGATCAGCGCTGCCGGATTGATCCGGTTTATGAAAGGGGCATGCCGGTCTATCAAATTTTTCGTCTCTACGTTCATCATTCCTGCCAGAAAACTGAACGTCATGGAAAAGGCAAGCATGATTCCGATCTTTACGCCCTCTTTCGTCTTGCCGATACTTGTGATAAATATCCCCATTGTCACGCCGATCATGCTCCCCACCAAAAGGACCGGGACCATCTCCGCATAGGGGCCGGCAAACTCAAGGCGCAATATGTATTTCATGTATGCCAGGAGTATCAGTGTATTGGCAAAATGCAGTCCGAAGCAGACAATGATCTCTGAAAAGACCATTTTCAGGCGGTGTACCGGTCCCGCGCACCTGCGCGCCGCCAGCGCTGTCAGATTCGCCTGCGTCTCCATGGCAGAGCCAAACCCGAGAAAACAGCCGTACAGACATGCCATCCCGATCACCGCATAGAAAGCCTGGACAGTTCCGTTGGTCGTCCTTCCTCCAAGAGAAACCTGTTCCACCGCGCCCGCGGATTGCGCCATCTGACGGACCGCGGCTTCCATTCCCTCGGGATGGATCCTGGCGATATCCTCTATGGTCTGTTTTCCTTCCGAATAACTTTCCAGGAGCATCTGGAGGATGGTTTCGGCAAGCCCATTGCTCCCCACTGTAAGGGAAGGCTCGCTCCCACCGTAGAAAATTCCTTTTATCTCTCTGTTTTCAAGAGCTGTCATCGCCTGTTCCCCTGTCATCTCCTCCACATGGATGAGTTCTGTGTCTGTCTCCATGAAGGAGAGAAATTCCCGGAAAATCTCTCTCTCCTGTACGTCCTGCTCTCCGCCGCTAAGTTCCATCTCCGCTGCCAGAGCCACAGGTATGGTCTCAAAGTCTGCTTCCTCCGTTGTTCCCACGGCAAAATACATCATCGTAGTGAGCACGAGAGGAAAGACCAGAGGCCAGAATATGGCGCTTATATTTTTTACTTTTGTCAGCAGACTGTATTTCATCAGATGCAGCATATCCTCTCCTCCTAATCTCTGAGTTGTTTTCCTGTGATCTCAAGGAACACGTCATTAAGTGTGGGGAGTTCGGAGAACACCCTGCCAAAGGGGATTTCCCTGTCCTGCAGATAGTTCAGTATCCGGACCAGATTATGCTGCGCCCCCGTACAGCGCACG
>CALWFS010000164.1 GCA_944377705.1 uncultured Mediterraneibacter sp.
GTAATTGTCAACGTTTTTTTAGTTTTTTATTTATTTCAGATAATTCACACAATTCTTGTACTTTAAATGTTTTTTCAGTAAGATATTCTATCCTTATATTAATACCCGTTTTCCTTATGTATTCTTTGGAAACATGACATACAGTTGTCAGGGCTGGCATGATATAATGATTGCACATAGTGCATCCGGACCGCTGAGCAGTCCGCCCCGCTTTGCGGGGATTATACCTGGGAGCCACGGCTTTAAAAGTAAATGCCGCTTTCGCGGCGCTTCCTTTTCTGCGCACGTGGTATAATAGCTGCACCTGATGATTGAATACAGGAGATTTTATACCAAGGAGCTATCTATTATGAAAATCGACAGATTGATAGGCATTTTATCCATATTATTACAGAAAGAAACTGAAACCATTCCTTCCCTTGCCAGACAGTTCGAAGTTTCTCCCCGAACCATCAGCCGGGACATAGAGACACTCTGTCAGGCAGGAATCCCTATTATGACACGCCAGGGAATGAACGGGGGCATCTCTATTATGGAAGGTTACAAGATCGACCGCACGCTGCTGACTTCTGCTGAGATGCAGGATATTCTCGCGGGACTCCGCAGTCTCGACAGTGTTAATGGGACAAACCGCTATTCTCAGCTCATGGAAAAGCTCTCTGCCGGATCCTCTGACTTTATTTCAGGAAATCAGTCTCTGCTGATCGATCTGTCTTCCTGGTATAAGGAGTCTCTTGCCCCGAAGATCGAACAGATCCGGACAGCCATAGACAGCTGCGCGTTTATTGAATTCACTTATTACTCACCTTGCGGCGACAGCTGCAGGATCGCGGAACCTTATTATCTTATCTTCCGCTGGTCAAGCTGGTATGTGTGGGGCTGGTGCTGTATGCGTCACGATTTCCGGCTTTTTAAGCTGAACCGGATAGAAAATCTGCATCTGACCGGAGAACATTTTCCCGGTCGGAAGGCGCCTGTGCCAAATCTGAAGAATGAACGGATCTTCCCCGGCGGCATCCGGGTGAAGGCGCTCTTCCAGCCCGAATGCAAATGGCGGCTTATAGAAGACTTCGGCATGGAATGCTTTGCTGAGCAGAAAGATGGGGCTCTGCTGTTTCATGCTGATTATACAGATAAAGAGAATCTGATCTCCTGGCTCCTGACATTTGGGGATAAGGTCCGGCTTCTGGAACCGGAAGAAATTCGTCTCAAACTTAGGGACATAATTGCAGAAATGCAGAAAATCTATCTGTGATCCGCTGTCAGATAACCATGTTATTTAAAAGGAGGTACAGAAATGTCAAGCAGCCAGGAATTCGTTCAATACGTAGCAGATCAGTCCGCCGGAGCAGGCAGAATCACATATAGAAAAATGTTCGGGGAATATGGAATGTACTGTGACGGCAAGATTTTCGCTCTGATCTGCGACGACCAGTTCTTTATCAAGATCACAGAAGCAGGAAGGCGTCTCGCCCCGGAACTCTCAGAAGTCCCTCCCTATGAGGGCGCAAAACCATATTTTCTTATCGAAGATCTGGATGACCGGGATTTTTTAACTGAATTTATTATTGAGACCTGCCGGGAGCTTCCCATGCCCAAACCGAAAAGCAAAAAGAAACGGAACAGCACCATTCAGAAAAGGAGGTCTCAAAATGACATTTGATTATAAGAAAGAATATAAAGAATTCTACCTTCCGCCCAAGACCCCGGACATCGCGGACATACCGACGATGAATTACGTTGCCGTATGCGGAAAGGGAAATCCCAATGATCCGGATGGAGAATATAAAAGAGCAATGAGCCTGCTCTATGGAATCTCTTTTACGATCAAAATGAGTTATAAAGGGAGCCACCGAATCGAAGGATATTTCCCTTATGTCGTTCCGCCCCTGGAAGGGCTGTGGTGGCAGGACAGCATTAGCGGAATCGACTACTCACAGAAAAACAGCTTCCAGTGGATCTCCATGATCCGCCTGCCGGAATTTGTGACAAAAGAAGTGTTTGACTGGGCAGTACGGGAAGCAGAGGAGAAAAAGCAGACCGACTTTTCCCGAGCAGAGTTTTTTACTTATAATGAAGGACTCTGCGTCCAATGTATGCACATCGGAAGTTACGACGATGAACCCGCCACGCTCCGGAAAATGGAGGCCTTTCTCACCGAAAACGGATACCAGCCGGATTTCTCCGGGGAACGCCTGCACCACGAAATCTACCTGAGCGATCCCAGGCGGACAACGCCGGAGAAGCTTAAAACCGTCATACGCCATCCCATAAAACAGAAATGATCCATACGTCTTTTCATATACTGTGTGTATAGCACATATTTTCTATTGCATATTTTCTCTGCTCCTGTAAAATAGATGACATAGTAACAGATATATTTATAGAGAAGAAAGGATTGATAAAATGGATTTTAAACATAACGAAAACCAGATCGCATTATACTCCGAGGAAGGAACTCTGCTCGCAGAGATCACATTTCCGAATCTAGATGATAACACAGTAGATGTAAACCACACTTTTGTAGACACTTCCCTCAGGGGACAGGGGATAGCCGGAAAGCTGATGGAGGAACTTGTGGGAGTTCTGGAAAAGAAAGGTCTTAAAGCTGTGCCAACATGTTCATACGCACAGGGATGGTTCGAGAAACATAAGGAATATTCTCATCTTGTAAAATGATCAGATATATATCTCCGAAGCATGGGACAATACTTTTCGGACATTTATCGTGATTGAGAATAAACATGAGACATTTTTACCCACAAAGGGAGAAAGACTCCGGGCAGAGAAATACGGCTCACAAAACAGTATTTCTCTATCCGGAGTTTTCTCTGATAACTGATCCTTTTCAAAGCTTATATATTCCGATGTTCATATCAGGTTTATCAGAATTCAAATTTCCTTAATTCGCAGTTTTTAATTCCAAACTTCGCAAATTCCTCATTAGTCATATCAGCAAAATACGACTGCACTGCCCTCGCAACTCCATTATGGGCCACAAGGAGATACACCTTCTCATCTGCTTCTTCCCTGATATCATCAAGCAGTCCGTAAATCCTGTGGCAGAACCGGATCATGGACTCTCCGCCGTTAAAACTATCGGCAAAGCATTGCTTTGCACGCCCGAATTCCTCTACGCCACGCGGAGTGCCCTCATATTTCCCGAAGTTCTGCTCTTTCAGACGCAGTTCCACACGCATAGGGATTCCGGTGATCTCCGAGATATGTCTTGCAGTCTCTGCGGCACGCACCAGCGGCGAGCAGATAATTTCATCGATGGGAAGCCCTTCTTCCAGTATTCTTTGTCCGAGCTCCTTTGCCTGATTATGGCCTTTTTCCGTCAGTTTAATATCTATCGCCCCACAGATTTTATTTTCTACATTCCAGACCGTCTGCCCATGACGGGCAAAATAAAAATATCCCACAGTATTTCCTCCATTCATGCTGCCTGTACTATTTTTCCCCCGATTTTCTCACTTCCTGAATATCTATTCTTCCTTATTTTACCACGATGTTTTTTATGATGGAACACCACTTTTCACGTTCTGTATGGCGAAACGCCTCTTTTATTCGCTAAATAGTCTTCTCAAAATCGGTCAACCGGATATAATGGTAATCAGATAGTTGTTCTGTCTGACAAAAACAAGGAGACGGACAGTGCTTTAAGTACTGATTTATAAATATATGAATAACAAAATTGTATTTTAGACGGATCCCTGTGGTTTTCTTGTTTCTCACCTCAGAATTCTTTCTTCGCCATGATATGCTGGCTGCACACATAGGAAATAATGGCCGCTGCTGCTGTAACACCGGCGAACAATCCCAGGATGCCGGCTGTACTCAGCCCGAAAAACCAATTTTTTCCAAATTCCACGATCTTCAAAGGCAGATACTCTATAGCGCTCGATGCAAGAAATGCCACGATAAACGCACCGGCAACCATGATAAGATTCGCGTATTGCGCTTTTTCAGCATCAAATTTCAGCCTGATCGGGAGCATCACACTCACAAATATCCATGCTGTAAAGATATACCCCACACAGGTGCCAAACCAATCGGCAGCATCCACCTCCGCAGATGGCTGCACAAGAAGCAGAATGATTCCCAGCACAATTCCTGCGCACCACGCAAAGAGGATCAACAGCAGAGCAAAGAGATACTTTTCATTCACATATTTTTTCCTCGTAACAGGCAGGGTCATAAGGAAAAGATAGCAGTTGTCAAACTCATCATAGCTAACCGTGGTGACTGTAAACAGCGAAAAAATGATCGTAATATATCCGACCACGAAGGACGGTCCGACATCTGTTATCAAGTTCATAAATACCGCTGCAACGAGAAGCATAAGAAACAATATCTTTCCCTGGTGTTTCAAAATTCTGAAATCTTTTATCAGCATCCCCTTCATAACTTTTCCCCTCCTATAATCATTGTTATCACTTCATCCAGAGTTCCCCTCTCCACCACAACATCCGGATAGTTCTCCAGATAATACTGCTTCTGATCCGTCAGACAGGCGTATCCGAAGCTCTCTGTCCGCACTCTCAGAATATATTCTTTGTCCAGCTTTCTGTACTGAGCTTCATCAGCCTTAATCAGTCCATATTCGTTGAGCAGCACATCCGTCTCCTCATGGAAAACGATCTCTCCATTGTGGATCATGTAAATATCGTCACACAGACCTTCCAGATCAGAAGAAATATGGGAGCTGATCAGGATACTCCTGTTCTCATCCTCTTCCATATATTCCCGGAACAGGTTCAGGATGCTCTCGCGTGCCATCACATCAAGCCCGGTAGTAGGTTCATCCATAAGAAGAAAGTCCGCGCTGTGGGTAATCGCTGCAAGCACCTTCAATTTTGCCTTCATTCCTGTTGAGAATTCTTTGATATATTTATCCTGCGGCACGCCGAATTTCCGGCACAGA
>CALWFS010000165.1 GCA_944377705.1 uncultured Mediterraneibacter sp.
GATCGCCCGGACCAGCGCAGGCTGTATGAGGATATCGAAGGGCTGCTCATGAAATACGGCAGCGTGGACATGGGGCAGATCAACGTAGCAGAAGTCATGACAGATCTGATGGACGTGATGAAGGATAATAAGATCAAGATGCCTCACGGACTCACCATGCTGGCAAGAGGTCTGACCCATATGGAGGGGGTACTGGCAGATATCGCGCCCGATATCAATATGGTAGAGATTGCCACAGCCCACATGTCGGGAGAGCTTTTCCGTCACCTGGATATAAAAAAAGAGCTGAAGAGCAGCGGGAAGAGCATGCTCCGTTCACTGCGGAAAGCGCTGGATATCCCTTCCATGATATCTGATATGATGAGCGGTTATCTGAAGGGGCAGGCAAAGATCAATCTGGACCTGCAGGTCACAGACGATCTGGCGAACCTTCTGCGACGCCTGGTCAGAAATATTGTTATGGGTCTGTGGGTCATGGCGCTTCTGATCAGTTCCAGCATTATCTGCACGACGGATATGACGCCAAAGATTTTGGGAATACCCGCTCTCGGCGCATTCGGGTACATGATGGCGTTTGTGATCGTGACGTATGTATTTATTAAGCACCTGCTTTCCAGAAAGTAAAGAAGCATGGGGAGAAATAAAAAAACAAAGAAAGAAATAAAAAAATGAAAAAAGAAAGAAGAAATACTTTAATCCAGAGTTTCAGGTATGCGTTTGAGGGTATATGGACCGGAATCCGGAAAGAGCGAAATATGAAAATACACTGCCTGGCGGTCATCTTTGTGACTCTGGCAGGGACTCTGTTTCAGATCACGGCGTCTGAGTGGTGTATCTGCCTGCTTCTCTTTGCGCTGGTGGCATCACTTGAGCTGGTGAATACAGCAGTGGAGGCGGCCGTAGATCTTGTGACAGAGGAAAAGAAACCTCTGGCAAAGCTTGCCAAGGACACCGCGGCCGGGGCGGTACTCTTTTCTGCAATTGTGTCAGTGATCATCGGATGTATCATTTTCCTGCCATATCTATTGGAACTGGCAGAGAAGTTGTGATACAATAGCAGAGTATGAAAGCAGCAGTGCGGGTCAGGAAACACCGCTTGATACGGAAAGGAAAGACATGATAATGAATGAGAACAGTACAACAGTGACAAAACAGGAAACTCTCGCGGCTCTCAGGAATCCGGGCGAATTATATGTAGTAATGTCCGGGGCGACCCGGCTTCCCTTTGTGTTCTGCGATGAGGAGACCTTTGATGATGAAGTTTTTCTGTATTACAGGGCAGAGGATGCAAAAGAAAAGGCAGAGGAGCTCCAGGAGAAAAAATATGCTTCAGCAGTGGTGAAGCTGGAGGATAAACAGCTCCTTGCATTTTATACCAGTCTGTATACAATGGGAGTGAACTGCCTTGCTGTGAATAGCGGCACGGATACGCAGATCAATATACAGCTCTCGGATCTTGTGACCCGGAGGAAACCGGAAGATCTGCCGGAGGGAAAGCAGCCGGTGGAAAACCCGTCGCTTCACCTCACTGCGATCTATTTTATGCAGGAGATGCGCAGGCAGGCGCAGCCTCAGCCGACAGACGAGTTGAGGGAACTTCAGGAGGAGCTGCTGGCGCATTACGGAAAGGGAACTTTTGTCGTGGCAGTCAGAGAAGACGGACAGATCCCGGTGCTGAAACAGAAGGACGGATCTGTATATCAGCCGCTGTTTACAGATATTTTGGAGTTTCAGAAATTTACCAAAGGAGAGAAGATGAAGACGGCAGTGGTCCCGGCAGCGAAGATCCCGGAACTTCTGGTCGGAGAGGCAAAAGGAGTGGTTATCAATCCTTTTGGAGTAAATGTACAGCTTCAGGTGGCAAAGAAGAAGCCGGCGCAGGAGATGTGAAAAGGATATACTGTATGTGAGACAGCAGTCCGGCTTGCCAGACAGGAGGAAAAAATGTCGATACCAGTATACATAAGAAAAGAGTATTTCAGAGCAGTAGATCTCTCGGATAAAAGCGCTCATATACTGGAATTCCGTTACCGTCCCCAGACAGTGGATGTATATGAGAAAGGGCTTTCAGTCTTTCACATGCAGTACTTATTGGAAAGCAAGACACGGGCAGAAATCATAGAATTTTATGTGACGGATTTTTCCCTGAGAGGGCTGGGGTATGGTACGGCGTGTGTGAATGAGATTATTGATCAGTTTGGAAAAAAGGGGATTACAATGGTTACGGCGCCAAACGGCTATGAGCTTGCGCCCCTGGGTTATACGGGACCCGATCAGTACAGGGAACTGATCGCGGGATTTTATGAGAAGACGGGCTTCTCTATCAGCGGGGACGGAGACATTGCCATGAAGATCCTGGGATAAGAGCATAGAGCCAGAGGTCTGTGCAAACTGCACATTTTTACAATAGCAATTTAGGCAATAATCCCAAATTGACATTTATGGGAGGGATTGCTTATACTGAATGAGTAAATCGAATACGCACGATAGTGTGTTACTGCAGGGCAGGCATAAACTATCCTTTTTCAGACCATATTCAAGGTCAAAAAGGAGTCAGTTTATGCTTTTTTTTGCGCGTAAGCACAAAGCCGTGCGCCAAAAGGAAGAGATGCGTCGGAAAGCTTGCTTTCCAGAGCATCTATTCCTTTTGGCATAGGGCGTGAGCCCGCGACCGAGATGAAGCGAAGCGAAATCGAGGTGCGCACGGCTGTACGGAGAGGAAATCCCATAAGGCGCGAGCCCGCGACCGAGATGAAGCGTGTTTGAGAAGATGAAATTCCATAAGAGGAGGAAAAGGTATGAAAGACAAGATTTTCGGAGTGCTGCAGAGAGTAGGACGCAGTTTTATGCTCCCCATCGCCATCCTTCCGGTGGCGGGACTTCTGCTTGGGATCGGAAGTTCATTTACAAATGTGACCATGATCGAGACGTATGGTCTTCAGGCGATACTGGGAGAGGGGACAGTCCTCCATGGGCTGCTCACGATTATGAGCAAGGCGGGAAGCGTAATTTTTGACAATCTGCCTCTGATTTTTGCAGTAGGCGTTGCTATCGGTATGGCGAAAAAAGAAAAAGAAGTTGCGGCTCTGGCGGCAATGATCTCCTTCTTTGTCATGCATGTCTCCATCAATGCCATGCTTGTTCTCAGAGAAGATATTCTCGCGGATGGAAGCCTGGCAGAGCATGTACTGGGCGGGACCGTAGCTGAAATGTGCGGGATACAAACACTCCAGATGGGCGTGTTCGGCGGTATTATCGTCGGGATTGGGGTAGCTGCCCTTCACAACAGGTTCTATAAGATCCAGCTTCCCAATGCACTGTCATTTTTCAGCGGGTCAAGATTTGTCCCGATTATTTCCACGATCACATATGTGGGCGTGGGGATCGTGATGTATTTCCTCTGGCCTTTTGTCCAGGAAGGAATTTATGCCCTGGGCGGGCTGGTGACCGAGACAGGATATTTCGGTACACTGATCTTCGGTATCGTCAAACGCGCACTGATTCCTTTCGGACTGCATCATGTGTTTTATCTCCCGTTCTGGCAGACAGCTGTCGGCGGGTCCATGGAAGTGGCAGGACAGCTCGTGCAGGGCGGGCAGAATATCTTCTTTGCCCAGCTTGCTGATCCGAGCACAGTACATTTCAGTGCAGATGCGACAAGATATTTTTCCGGAGAGTTTATCTTCATGATCTTCGGGCTTCCGGGAGCGGCTCTTGCCATGTACCGGTGTGCCAAACCGGAGAAGAAAAAACAGGCGGGAGGACTTCTGCTCTCAGCAGCTCTGGCATGCATACTGACAGGTATCACAGAGCCTATTGAGTTTTCTTTTCTGTTCGTGGCGCCTATGCTTTTCGGAGTGCAGGTCGTGCTGGCAGGGGCGGCTTATATGATCGCGCATATGCTGAATATCGCGGTAGGGCTTACGTTTTCCGGCGGTTTTCTCGATCTGTTCCTGTTCGGTATCCTGCAGGGAAATGAAAAGACGAACTGGATGTTGATTATTCCGGTGGGAATTGTCTATTTTATTCTCTATTATGTGATCTTTTCGCTCCTGATCAAGAAGTTTAACCTGAAGACACCGGGGCGTGAAGATGATGATACAGAGACAAAACTGTTTACAAAAGCCGATTACCAGGCAAAGCAGGGAACGGAAGGGAGTCTGTCTGGAACCGGGACAGACAGCGGAGATGAGAAGAGTGTTCTGATCACACGGGGGCTCGGAGGAAAGAAGAATATCTCCGATGTAGACTGCTGTGCCACAAGGCTGAGGTGTACAGTGGTAAAGCCGGAGCTTGTAAATGAGGATATCCTGCGGGCAACCGCTCCCTCGGGAATCATCCGCAAAGGACAGGGCATACAGATTATTTACGGACCGTCTGTGTCGGTGATCAAGTCAAACCTGGAAGACTATCTGGAGGAAGCGCCGGATGAAGAATATGCTCCGGAAACTGAGGGGGAAAAAAGCGAAGATGCAGGAAATTCAGAAGACAGCCGTGCGGTATCGGAAGAAGCAGGCGCTCGAAATGGTCAGAGCGGCACTGTGAAAAAGGTACTCTTAAGCCCGGTCAGGGGAGAGGCCGCACCGATCACAGAGGCTTCTGATGGAGCATTCGCGGGAAAGATGATGGGCGACGGTTATATCGTAAGACCCGAGGAAGGAATCGTTTATGCGCCTGAGGATGCGGCAGTGTCATTCGTATTCCCGTCAAAGCATGCAGTAGGCCTGATGAGTGCCGATGGAGTGGAATATCTCATCCACATCGGCGTGGATACCGTGAAGCTGAACGGGGAAGGTTTTGAAGCTTTTGTAAAAGACGGAGACCGGGTAAAAAAGGGTGACAAACTGATCGGTTTTGATATAGAATATATACGGGAGCACGCTAAGTCCGATGAGTGCATCATCGTATTTATCAGCCTGAAAGAAG
>CALWFS010000166.1 GCA_944377705.1 uncultured Mediterraneibacter sp.
GGCGGCGCAGATGGGAAAGACCTGCTGTATGACAGGACACAGGGATATGGATGAAGAGCAGACCGGAAAGATCAGGGCAGCTCTGAAAAAGGAAATAGAAAAAGCGGTAGAAGACGGCTATGACAGCTTTCTGTCCGGCTTTACCGGAATTGCGGATCAGGCTTTCGCAGAAATCGTTCTGGAACTGCAAAAAGATCATCCGAAGATCCGGCTGTCGGCAGTCATTCCATACCGGAATATGCTGAACAGGCTGAACGGGCGAGAAGAGACAAAAGCACTTCTTGACGCCTGTGAGGATATCACGGTCCTGAATGAAGAGTATCAGCCGAATGTATATATTGCGAGAAACCGCTATCTGGCGGAGCACTCAGACCGGGCAATCATTGTATATGACGGCCGGGAAAAAGGGGCGACAGTAAACATGATCCGTCAGGTTCACAGAAACAAAAAAGAGATGCGTGAAATTCCTGTAGGTCTGGAACTTAACTATCCGGGAATATGAGAAACTCAGCCAGGGAAGAACAGAGAGAATGACAGCCAGCCGGTTTCGGCTGGCTGATTTACTTCCGTTTATGTTCCAACACCGCTTTGATCATTGCAAAAACGAGCTCCTGCTCACTGGGAGAAGCGTCTTTCCAGAGTGCTTCGATTTCCCGGATCCTGCTGATTTCATTTCCATCCAGATCATCCTGGAGAAGATAATCGGGAGAAATATGCAGGGCTTTACAAATATCTATGAATACCGGCAGGCTTGGCATCTTTGCACCGCCTTCAATCTGCCGGAGATAAGTGGCGTTAATATTGCACGACTCAGAGAGCTTATCCGCTGTTAAGCCCCGGTCTTTTCTTACCTCATTAATCCGTTTTCCTAGTCCTTTCCGCTCCATATCCTTCACCTGTATATTAGCCATCAGTTATTATTTTATACACTACAAGACTACAATATGATTGCTGTTCAGAATAGACTCTGATAGACTATAGAATATTAGCTTATAGCGAAATGGAGGGAAGTCACATGAGCAGGATTTGGAAGAAGATCATGATCAGCATACTGACGATCATTGTCTTTCTGGCAGCGATTACGTTCAGTAATTATCGGGCAAACAGGGAGAGTGCAGAGAGTCTGGCACAGGTAATGGATGCGGTCAATACCTATCTGGCAACGGCCACGGAAGATGAATATGAAGAGATTGCAGAGACGATCCGGCATGATCTGGTGTACAGCCAGTATAATGAAGATATTGAAAATCTAATCCGGTATATTCCAAATACGGCAGATGGCTGTTGTCTGGAACGGGATGGTTATCTTTCACGGGCAAATCTGGTTTTTCTTAACACTGGAGAAATGTATGGTCTGGATGTTTTTGAGACGGGAGATCTGCCGGAGTCGGAAGAGGAAGGATATAGTGTACAGCTGACCTGCGGGTACGACGAGATCAGTGAAGCAAGTATCCATATCACAAAGGAGCGGGGAGCAGGAACGGGTACAGCAGATTTCAACAGGGGAAGAGGCATCACCAGTGTCCATAAGATGAAGGAGAAGTTTTGTGATGACTGTATCCGGAAGATTCTGGATACGGTCGAAAATGAAGCAGTTGGAGAAGCGGTAATCTATGATACTGTGGAGAAGAAGTTTTATCCGGTTACAGAGGGAACGATGCGGATCGGCGATTACGAATTTCAGACCGGATATGAACAGGGGAACTATGAAATACAAATTGAATATACGCGCTGAATTGCGGCGTGTCTGAGCAGGAGATCAAGATGGTTTCCTGCTTTTATTATGGGATAAACAGGAGGAATTTTGTATGTGGAATATAATTACTCATCTTTTCAGCTTTACCGCAGGTATGACAGGGGGCGTGATCCTGATGTGCCTGTTGCAGATCGGGAAACAGGAGGATGAATTGATGGAGCGCCTGGAGGGGAGGGATGAAGAGTGAAGTTAGTGGTTGCAGAGAAGCCCTCTGTCGCTATGGCGTTGGCTGCGGTCCTGGGAGCGGACGAGAAAAAGGACGGATATCTGGAAGGAAACGGATATCTGGTGAGCTGGTGTGTAGGGCACTTACTGGAACTGGCGCCGCCAGAAGTTTATGGAGAGCAGTATGCCCGGTGGAACTACGGTGATCTGCCGATCCTGCCGGAGACATGGAAATATGTAGTGCCAAAAGAGAAGAAAAAGCAGCTTTCTCTTATCTGCCGGCTCATGAAAGAGAAGCGTGTGGAAAGTGTGGTGTGCGCTACGGATGCCGGCCGGGAAGGGGAACTGATCTTCCGGCTGGTCTATGAGTATGTACAATGTAAAAAGCCGATGGAACGTCTCTGGATTTCTAGTATGGAAGATGAAGCCATCCGGGAGGGATTTGAACATCTGCGGCCGGGAAGTGACTATGACAGGCTTTATGATGCTGCTGTGTGCAGGGCAGAGGCAGACTGGCTGATCGGGATCAATGCGACCAGACTTTTTTCTGTTCTGTATGGCGTTACTCTGAATGTGGGAAGAGTCATGTCGCCTACTCTGGCGATTCTGGTACAGAGAGAAGCGGAGATTCGGGATTTCAGGAGCAGTCCGTTTTATGTGCCGGAGATTGAATGCGGGGAATTTACTGCTGTCGGAGAGAGGATGTCCCGGAAAGAGGATGCGGAAAAGATCTGTGGGGAGTGCGATGGAAAAGAGGCTTTTGTCATGGAAGTGGAAAAGCAGTTGAAAACGGTGCAGCAGCCCCGCCTTTATGATCTGACCACACTGCAGAGGGAATGTAATCGGATCTATGGCTATACGGCACAGCAGACATTGGATTACCTGCAATCCCTTTATGAAAAGAAACTGGCGACTTATCCCCGGACAGACAGCCAGTTTCTGACCGAGGACATGCAGGATACGGCAGCGGCTTTAATCTTATGGATGCGGGAGAATTTATCTTTTGGAGGCGGATGCTCAGGGGAGCCGGATATTAACCGGGTGACAGACGGGAGCAAGGTGACGGATCATCATGCCATTATTCCTACAATGGAAATAGCAGGACAGGATTTTGCTGAACTGCCTTCCGGAGAGAAAGATGTGCTTCTCCTGATTGCTATGAGGCTCCTTTGTGCGACGGCGAAAGCCCATCGTTATGAGGCGGTTACTGCCGAGATCAGCTGTGCCGGACACACATTTACAGCAAAAGGAAAGAGCGTGCTGAGGGAAGGATGGAAAGAGGTGGAGCGTCTTTTCCGAAATGGTCTGAAACAGAAAACAGAAGAAAAGGAAAAAGAGGATATGGCTCTGCCGGAGCTTCTGAAAGGGCAGTCGTTTGAGCCGGTATCGGCCAGGATCCGGGAAGGGAAGACAAGTCCTCCAAAACACTATACGGAGGATTCCCTTCTGGCAGCAATGGAAATAGCAGGTGCTGCGGACATGCCGGAGGATGCAGAGCGGAAAGGTCTGGGAACCTCGGCCACCCGTGCGGCAATTTTGGAGAAGCTGGTTTCTACAGGATTTGTAGAGCGAAAGAAAAAGCAGCTGATCCCCACAGAGAAAGGTACTAATCTGATCATGGTGCTTCCGGAAGAAGTGAAATCCCCACTGCTTACGGCAGAATGGGAGGCACGGCTGAAAGAAGTGGAACGCGGCGAGCTGGATCCGAAAGAGTTCATGAAAGGAATCGCGGATATGAGCAGCCATCTGGTGGAAACCCACAGCGCTCCGAAGGAAGAATCTGCAGGACTCTTTCCGGATACGAAAAGGAACAGGAGGGAGGCAGTTGGTACATGCCCCAGGTGCGGGGCTCCCGTGTATGAAAATAAGAAAGGTTTTTCCTGTGATAACAAGGAATGTACTTTTATGCTCTGGAAAGAAAACCGCTTCTTTTCCAGTAAAAAGAAATCGATCACAAAAGCTGTAGCTGCGGCACTTCTGAAGGAGGGGCGTATCTTTATATCCGGGCTTTACAGTGAAAAGACGGGCAGAACATATGATGCTGATGTGGTGATGGAGGATACCGGGGATAAATATGTGAATTTTCGTTTGGAATTTCCGGAGAAGAAAGGCAGGAGAAAATGAGGGAGCTTACCCGCGGGGAGCGGGCGAAAATCCGGCGGATGGTAACAGTACAATGTGCAAACTATGACAGCCAGGAGCAGATCTGTCTTTCTCTGGATGGTCCGTGCTATATGCTGCATAAATGCTGGACAGGTGGAGCGTGCCGGTATTTTCTCGAGGCGCTGCTTCCCACGGATCCGGTACTGGCTTCGGCCATTACCGGGGAAGATACATCCATGAGACAGAAAATATGCCCGGTCTGCGGGAAAGCCTATCTTCCGACTACGAGCCAGGCATACTGTTCCGAAGCCTGCCGGAGCTATGCCAGGCGGAAATCTGAGCGGGAACGGAAACGCAGGGAACGGCTGAAAAAGAGATAGTGGATGTCCGCAACTTGAAGAAAAGAAGGCTGGATTTATAAGGCTTTCCAGAGCTGGTTTATAGGATCGCGAAGAAGAGTATGCCGACCTTCTGAAATGAGCATAAGTTGCGGACAGTTTCAGTATTTTGAACGGAGGTGAATGATTGGAAATCAATACGATCACAGCAGAAGAAATGCGCAGGAGTCAAGAGCAGGAAAAGCCGGACTGCCCTCTGATCGGTCAGAATGGAAACATTTATAATCTGCTCGGGATCGCTGCCCGTACCCTTCGGGAACATGGCAGAAAAGATCAGGCAGAGAAGATGACAGACAGAGTGTTTGCTTCCGGTAGTTATGAAGAAGCACTTTGTATCATTGGGGAGTATGTGAATATTACAGACTCTCAGGAAGAGAGGGGAGAAAGACTTTCCATTTGTCAGCAGCTTCGTAGAGAGGAATTGCCAAAGCATGGCAGTTCACCGAAACAGCATAAACAGCAGGAGCGATAGAGGAGGATAGAATATGGCAGAGACTTATGGTG
>CALWFS010000167.1 GCA_944377705.1 uncultured Mediterraneibacter sp.
GCACAGATTTATTGTACTCCGGCGGATTCCCCGCCGCCACGATGATCCACCCTTCCGGCACTCTGTGGGTGCCGAAGGTTTTCCCCTGAAGGAACTGAAGCATGGCAGGCGCCAGAGTCTCAGACACACAGTTGATCTCATCGATAAAGAGGATTCCTTCCTTCATCCCTGTCTGCTCCATTTTCTCATACACAGAGGCAATGATCTCGCTCATCGTATATTCTGTCACCGAATATTCCCTGCCTCCGTATTCTTTCTCTCTGATAAACGGAAGCCCCACAGCGCTCTGGCGGGTATGGTGGGTGATCGTATACGCTGCCAGACCGATTTTCAGCTCTTTCGCAATCTGCTCCATGATCTGGGTCTTTCCGATCCCCGGCGGTCCCATCAGAAGCACCGGGCGCTGCCTCACTGCCGGTATCTCGTATTCGCCGAAGGCATTTTTTAAAAGATATGCCTCCACGGCGTCTTTGATCTCCTGTTTTGCACGTTTTATATCCAAACTGTATTCCTCCTGTTTATGATTCACTCTTCAGGCTGTCTCCGCTGATTACCAGACGGACAGCCCAGGGCGGCACATCCGCGTTCCTGTAATCCTCCTCCAGGAATACGAACGCGGTTCTGTACAACGGCATTTTATTCGGGTAGATCCCGAATCCGTCCGTAAAATAGATCAGTCCTTTCAGATTTCTATATTCTCCCTTTTCGATCAGACTGTCCACATATTCAAAAGCCGGCCGGAAGTCCGTCCCGCCCTCTCCGTATAATTGAAAATGCTCCATATATTCCTTTAATTCTTCCTGTGATGTAACCTTCACATCCTCGTGCACCTTCTCGTCGCACTGGATGATATGGATGTCTACTTTCTGGAAGAAGCTCTCATTTTCAGCGAGCACATTGTATGTCTCCTCCAGGAACCGCAGCACCAGTTCCCCGGAGCATGACATGGATGTGTCCACAACGACGGCAAACTCCTCTACCTTACGCACCTCTCTTGTCTCCAGAGGTTCGATGAGGGGCATGTTCCCGTACAGAGACAGCCCGTAAGTGTAAAACCCATAGTCAAAGGTATCCTCATCCGCTTTTAATTCCTCCCGGAACACGGAAAATTTCCGCAGAAATTCCCGGTAATCATGGCGTTCCCGGTTCTCTACCCGCAGTTCGTCAAGGAAATCCCCGCTCTGCCCGGACGCTTCTTTGGAAAACGTCTCAAGATCCGTCTCCATCTTCTCGTCAATGTCTTTCCATTTTTTCTCAAGCTGCTCTTCCGGCGGGCGCTTCCGTTCCTCATCCTCCCAGTACCGGTGGTCATCCACATAGAATTCTTCCTCCAGCATGGCAAGCTCTTTCTCCGTGAGATCCCATCCTTCCAGCTCCCGAAACACCCTCTCCGCATTGAGCACATGACCGGAGGACTCCAGCTTCCTGTATGTCTCTCTGCGCAGCAGGCTCCGGGAAAAACGCACAGGCCTCAGGTCGCATCCGTCGATGATATGTTCCGCCGCGATATCACAGCTTAAATTCCAGTACCTGCTGTCCATGCCGCTTTTTATCATGTGCCTGAAAATGCAGTGAAGGACCATATGGAGGTATCCTCTGTTGGCGAGAATCCGATTCTCCCGGTAGAGTCCGCCCAGCTCCTGCGGGTGGAAATACATCTTGTATCCGTCCGTTCCGAAGGGGCTGACCGCTGCGTCCATCTGGTACACAAAGCTGCTCAGGGCAACATCCATAAACCGCATAGAAAAATACAGTTCATCACGGCAGATTCCCAGAATCTCCCGCCCGATCCGATCCAGCTTAAGCGCAGCCTCCTCCCGATGGGACTCGCTGCTTTCTGCTATTTTATAATTCATATTTTCCCTTTCTCACAGGAAATAATCTGTGTTTCTCATTCATCAGGAAGCTTAAGATGCTCCTCCTCTCTGTCGTCCCGGCGCCCGACGCCGCATGATCCGCCGCCGCGTCCAGAGACTCCTCCGTCCACAGACCCCGGCGGGACATTTCTTTCAGAGCACGGATATTTCCGGTATCCGTCAGATACGCCGCTGTCTTTGCGCCGTGTTCCAGGACATACGACTCGTACATTTCCTCCGCATTCCCGGCAAGCCCGGCCGGATACATCAGCCTGCCGAAGATAAGATCCGACAGCACGCTGATCTTATCCTGCGCCTTTGCCACAAAGAACAGGTCGTCATATTTCCGGTAGTCAATCTCTTTCCCGTAAAAACACTGCCTGTAATTGTTCCCTGAACCGTGATGCTGTGTAAAAAGGATCCGCGCAGGAGTATTCTCCACTGCTTCTTCATAATGCTCGGGAAATACAAGATACGCCGCTGGTTCCATCGCGACAGACCCGCTGCTGTTTCCCGCCTCATAAAATGCCACGTCGATCCTCTGCCACAGATCTCCGAGTATCTCCGGGACACAGGAGCGCCTGCCGCTTAAGAGACGCACACTGAGACCGGACAGCGCCCTGCATCCGGTAAAAGCACCGCTGCCGATCTCTGTCAGGCTGTCTGAAAATGTCAGCTCTCTTAAATTCCTGCATCCGTAAAAGATATATTTCCCGATCTCTTCCATCGTATCCGGGAAGCTCACACTCTCCACTGCGTCTCCGGCAAGGAGCTGCTCCTGCTGCCGGAAAAGCCTTCCATCCTTTGTCTCGCAGACAAGGACATCTTCATCCTCCTGTGCTTTCCTGGCAGAAAACGCGTAAGCCGCCGCGCGGGTCACAGGCATGCCGCTGATCACAGCCGGCAGCTCCACCTTCCCGTCAGCGCCAAAGCATCGCACGATCTCGATCCCGCGCTCTGTCTCCCTGTAATGTATTCTCATATCTCTGCCGTCCTCTCATATCTCTTTTGCAGACAGGTAGTATTCTTCCCCTGTCTCCAGGCACAGGCAGCACAGCCGCCCGGGCTGTGCCAGATCTTTGCCGGCTCTCTGGGAAATCCCCGGATAATTTATGTGTAACGTTTGATGGTTTCTTTCAGAATGTATTTCTTGTCACTGTACCTGTCCACGATATAACTGTTTGCCTTATGCTCCAGCTCGTCCTCAAGGGGCTTAAGCGTCACGTCTTCCCCGTACTTTCTCTTCAGTGCCCGCTCCAGAAGATAATCGCACACCTGAGGGTTTTTCGGCAGAAGAGGACCGTGCAGATATGTGGCGATTACATTTTTATATACCACGCCTTCGTAACCGGATTTCCCGGTATTTCCAAGCCCGTAAAACACCTTGCCAAAAGGGGTATGATCTCCGATATAAGTGCGCCCGCCGTGATTCTCAAATCCCACTACCGGCTGTTCAAAAAGCGGGCTGTTGAGCACAATATTGCGGATCAGCCTCTCAGGCTTCCACTCCGTCGTAATATCCAGGATTCCCAGGCCTTCAATTGTCTTCTTATCCGTCTTGTAGTATTTCCCGAGAAGCTGGTAGCCGCCGCAGACTGCCAGCACAACACCGCCGTCCTCCACGTACTTCTTGAAATCCTCCCGGATATCTTTTAAGAATCCACAGACCAGTTCCTGCTCCCTGTCCGAGCCTCCGCCCAGGAGAATGATATCCAGCTTTGAGAAATCGATCTTGTCCCCTGAGAGGAACGGGATCACCTCTGCCTCCATACCGCGCCATTCAAGGCGTTTGCGGAAACACTGGATATTGCCCCTGTCGCCGTACAGATTCAGAAGATCCGGGTATAAATGTCCGATCACAAGTTTCATCATGCCTGGTTTCCTCCTTCCTGAGGCTCCTCGCGCCTGCCTTTTTCCAGCTCAGTCAGCATATGGTTCGTCCGGTAAAGCCCGGAATAATTTACAATAACATAAAGATTTTTCGTGCCGTTCTCCACGCAGTCCAGAACAGAAGCCCTCAGATCCGTAGTGGAGCCACATGGGATATCCTCGTATTTCAGGCGCAGCCCCATATCGTGGCGGCGTGTTCCTGCGGTAATGATGCTGCCGGCATTGCTGTCGGCAAGATACTGGAAATCCACATCCCACAGCCAGGAGATATCCTCCCCGTCCTGATAGGTGTCATTGATCTGGATGATAATGTCTTTTGGCTTTGGATCTTTGAGCACAAGGGACACCTTCTGCTGAAAACCGATGGGGTTCTTTGCCAGGTGGAGCTGAACTCTCGCCCCATTGATCCGGAAAATACTCTCCCGGTTATTTCCATAGTCAAACGCCTCGATCATTTCTTTAAATCCGGCGTATCCCGCTTCCAGCGCCTTAAGCGCAGTGTATGCGGACAGGGTATTGTAGATATTGTAAGGCGTACGCGCCGTGGAATCGATATGGAGCCCGTCCATGTCAAAA
The DNA here is from genome assembly GCA_944377705.1 of uncultured Mediterraneibacter sp. Taxonomy (GTDB): domain Bacteria; phylum Bacillota; class Clostridia; order Lachnospirales; family Lachnospiraceae; genus Mediterraneibacter. The sequence continues at coordinate 4,323 of CALWFS010000167.1, forward strand.
GAGTAAACCTCGTCATGAAGCTCGATGTGCTCTGCCGTATAGTCCGGCTGTGGGCGCTTCCATCCGCAGTTCGGGCAGTGGTAGATTCCCAGCTGTCCGTAGTGGAAAAAATCATACTCCAGCTTCTTGCCGCATTTCCGGCAGAAGATGCTTTCCCGGATCTCCGAGCGGGAGATATCGTCAAAAATCTGCTCGCTGATTCCGTATGTGACATATGGATTGCCGCTGTTCTCCGCAAGTGAATAGGAAAGGATATCATCACAGTTGATGATGAGCGTTGTATCCGGCACGCTCGTCACAGCAGTCATCAGCTTCTCATAGGTGATGTCCACCTCTCCGAATCGATCCAGCTGATCCCTCGAAATATTTGTCAGAAGGGCGCAGTCCGGCGTCAGTCTCGGCAGGACGCCCACAGACGCGATCTCATCTACCTCAATACAGGCGAAGTCTGCGTCCAGATGTCCCTTCTTGTCCGTGGAAAGTACAAACGCAGAGATAATCCCGTTTAACATATTTGCCCCGGTCCGGTTGATGATGACCTTCTTCCCCTCGCTTTCCAGTGCACGGCACAGGATTGCGTTTGTGGTCGTC
>CALWFS010000168.1 GCA_944377705.1 uncultured Mediterraneibacter sp.
GGGCTGGAAATCCCCACAGACTGTCTTGAAGGAATTTATTCAGCATGGTGTAACATATGTTTGACAAACCTACATTTAAAAATATAGCAAAGAGCAAATAGTCCTTGTTTGGAGCTTAAAGGCATGACTTTAAATCCCTCTGCATACATTGTAAAAACGATGTTTGCAGGGGGATATTTTTGAAAGATTACATTGAGGAAAGAGCCGTGGAGATTGCTGATTATATTATAGAGAATAACGCGACTGTGAGGCAGACGGCGAAGCAGTTTCGGATCAGTAAGAGTACGGTACATAAAGATGTCACCGAGCGGCTCCTCCAGATCAATCCCTCCCTTGCCCGTGAAGCCCGCAAGGTTCTGGACATGAATAAATCCGAGCGCCACATCCGGGGAGGGATGGCTACAAGAGAAAAATATCTTCATCAACATGGGTAAGAGAACAGAGCACGATTATGAAAAGCAGAAGCAGACTGTGTGTAAAAGAGACAGGACTGCTTCTGTTTTGCATTTATTTGAATTTTAAATAATAAGACCTTTTAGCAGAAATTTCGTTGTACATCTCAACGAAAAACTATCCCGGCGTATATAATTATGCCGTTTTTTTGTACCTGGCGGCGCCGGGATCCGGAAAAGTAAATATTGATCAAGTCTGCCCTGTAAACAGTAAATATCGTTCCTTGAGAATCCTGTTCCAGAGACGTATAATGTGTGCAGAATGGGAATCAATCACAGGCAATAGGAAGAAGGATGAGCGGCATGAGGAAGAAACAGATCATAGGAAAAGAGCGTCTTCTGTTTACGAATAAAGCGTTGGCAGCATTGATCCTGCCCCTGATTGTGGAACAGTTCCTTGCTGTCCTGGTGGGAATGGCGGATTCGGTGATGGTAGCGAGCGTTGGTGAGGCTGCGGTATCAGGCGTATCACTGGTAGATAATATCATGGTCTTGTTTACAAATCTATTTGCCGCTCTTGCAACAGGAGGCGCAGTCATATCAGGACAGTATCTAGGTCAGAAAAATGGAAAACTTGCATCCCGCGCGGCGACACAGCTTGTATGGTTCACTACGATCCTGGCGGTGGTGATCATGGTGGTCATATATTGTGGAAAGTGGTTTGTCCTGCATGTGGTATTCGGGCAGATCGACGCGGATGTCATGGGGCATGCCAATACATATCTGCTGATCGTCACAGCGTCCATCCCGTTTATCGCGCTTTATAATGCCGGGGCGGCAATCTTCCGCTCCATGGGAAATTCCAAGGTATCTATGCAGGTGGCGCTGGTTATGAATGTGGTAAATGTCGCAGGAAACGCGATTCTCATCTACGGGTTTCGCAGAGGGACAGAAGGAGTTGCGATTCCTACGCTTGTATCCCGTATTACGGCAGCAGTGCTCATCATTATCCTGCTTGGCAGGAAGGAAAATGTGATCCGCATTGAAAAGACTTTCCATTTCCGTCCGGATTGGACTATGGTAAAACGGATCCTGGGGATCGGGATTCCAAATGGTCTGGAAAATTCCATGTTCCAGCTGGGGAAGATCATCGTTCTCAGCCTGGTGTCCACTTTCGGCACATACGCGATCGCAGCGAATGCTGTATGCAATGCAGTAGCGAATTTCCAGATACTTCCCGGTATGGCGATCAATCTGGCGATCACGGCAGTGATCGCGCGGTGCGTGGGAGCGGGGGATTATGAACAGGCAGAGTATTTTACCAAGAAGCTGATCCGCCTGGTCTACCTCTGCATATGGATCGTCAATCTCATCGTACTGTGCCTGATGCCGCTGGTGCTCTGGGCGTATAACCTGTCGGACATTACCGCGCAGACCGCTTGCAGCGTCCTGTACTTCCACAGTGCGAGCGCATGTCTGATATGGGCGGTATCATTCTCCCTCCCCTGCGTTCTCAGGGCGGCGGGCGACGCGAAGGTGACCATGGTGATATCACTGGCTTCAATGTGGATCTTCCGCATTATTTTCAGCTATGTGCTAGGCGGATATTTCGGGCTGGGCGTGCTTGGCGTATGGATCGCTATGGTGATCGACTGGTGCGTGAGAGCTGTATGCATGACTCTGAGATATAAAACAGGGAAGTGGAAACAGATCCATTCCATATAAAAGAAGAGCCGCCCGTGCGGACGCATCATATATCTGCCGGGACGGTGAGCAGTGTGGCACAGGGAGATTGGCAGAAAATCTTTACTTTTTTCTATAACTCTTTTATACTTTATATAGAGAGAAAAAGGTTGAGGAGTAAACCAAATAGCAAGGGGCATAGTCATTTTTGAATGTCTATGCCTTTCTTTTGGAGCAAGGAAGGAGGCTGCGGATGAAGATCATGACCGTTGTGAAGGATGCATCGGACCGAGAAGCGCTTGAGAAGATGCTCAAGAGGATCGGACCAGAGTATGGATCAGCTGGCGCTGCGGCAAATGGAGCGGAAGGATTTGACTTAATAAAAAATGAAGTTCCTGATCTGATCATAGCTGATATCAGCCTGCCCCGGGTGGACGGTCTTCTGATGGTGAAGAAACTCCGCAGTAAAAATATACGGTCAAAGGTAATCATGCTGGCGGAGAAAGAAGACTTCCGACAGGCAAAACAGGCTCTCGACCTTGGGGTTGACGGATATTTTGTAAAGCCTGTTAAAATGGCGGAGTTGAAAAAAAAGATCCTTCAGATTGAGGAACATCTGGACATGGAGTATGTGGAGGAATCCGTTTTTACAGTAGAAAATATAATTCTGGGATGCCTGAACGGACAAATGGGACAGGACGACAGTATAGATAAGATTACAAAAAGGAGATTTGGATTTAATGTGCATGGTCCGGGAGCTGTGTTTGTCGTCTGGCTGGGGGACAAGTATGAGGAGACAAAGACAGAAGCAAAAAAGCTGCTTGAGCAGACGGAGGCGCTCAGAAGCAGCTGCACGTCCCGGGTATTTGAAGTCAGGACATGGAAAATGCTGTTTGTGGTACTGTATGGGCTTGAAGCCGAAAAATACACAGACGCCTATTTTCAGGAGGAGGTCGTGCCAAAGCTGTGTGAAGCCCTGCGGGGTCCGATTGTCTGTATCCGGGCAAAGGCGGACAGGCTGATTGATCTTCAGGCGGTGTTCGGGCGGATATACGCCATGCGGGACTGGAATCTGCTGTTTGACAGAGGCGAACTGATCTGCACGGAAAAGATCGAAGGAATGGAGATCATGCCGTTGAAATATCCTGTCTACATAGAAGACCAGCTGAAAAATGCCATGACCGCAAAGAATGGCGAAGAGATCAAACAATGCTATTATCGTCTGTATGATTATCTCCGGCAGGAAGCATACAGTCCGGAGGATATGAAAGAATGTCTCATACGCTTTAACATAACACTGCTCAATGCATATAAGATCCGCCAGGAGATCCAATCAGAGGTCGGGGTGCAGCGCTGTATGCAGATGATCTCCACAGCCGTCACCTGGGGGCAGGTCCGGACAGCCATAGAAAGATTCCTGCAGATGTTAAGCTTTGATACTTTTGACGAGGAGCCCGATACCAGCCTGAGCCCCCTCGTGTGCAAGGCGGTACAGATGGTTCGCAAATATTATGACCAGGGCATTACTCTGGAAGAAATCGCCGAACGTCTTTTTGTATCGGAAGAATATCTGAGTACTCAGTTCAAAAAAGAGACTGGATCCGGGTTTACAGAGACGGTGAGAAAATATCGGATCAACCGGATCAAGGGGCTTCTCCTTGGGACAAAGCTGAAGCTGAATCAGATCGCGGAGCTGACCGGATACACGGATTCAAAATATATGAGCAGGGTATTTAAAGAGGAGACAGGGATGCTCCCAACGGAGTTTCGCCAGTCAGTTCATTAAAAAAGTCTACCTTTTTAAGAAATTTCCACCTTTTCAAAGCGGGAAATTATGGTAACATATCAATGGTCTGCGGGCAGGCAGACCATGTCCATATCAGTAAAGGTGAAAAGAGGTGAGATGAATAATGGGCGAAATGAAACTTACGTTTAAGACTCCGAATGAGATTGTTGAATTTGTAAATACAGTATCCAAGTATGAATTTGATATTGATGTCAGACGAGGCAGAGTGGTAGTTGACGCAAAATCATTGCTTGGAATTATGCATCTTGGACTCAATAGTGTACTGGAACTGAAGATGCATTCAGGAGACTGTCAGGAACTCGAGGCGGAACTTCTGAAATATGCAGCATAATTTTGGAATCGATCTTAAAAAGTGAACATAGAAAGACAGGCTGTCTTTCACAGAAATTCCGGTGTATAAAAGGGTACACCGGAATTTTTTGTTTTCAGGCAACCGTTCAGCCAGGAGACTGGACTGTTACGTTTTCAGACCAAGGAGAGGAACAAAAGCTTGTAAAACAGGTACAGCTCCACTATAATGGATACAGAAGAACAAGCGGCCGGCGCCTGAAGAACAGCGAAGGGCCGTGGTTTACAGGAGGAAGACGTTGAAGAATGAATTAGTGATCGTACTCGATTTCGGCGGGCAGTATAATCAGCTCGTTGCGAGACGCGTGAGAGAATGTAATGTGTACTGTGAGATTTATTCTTACAAGACAGATATCCAGAAGATCAAGGAAATGAATCCCAAGGGGATCATCCTGACCGGGGGGCCGAACAGCTGCTATCTGCCGGATTCCCCGACCTATACGGACGAGCTGTTTAAACTGGGGATCCCGGTGCTCGGACTGTGCTACGGGGCGCAGCTCATGATGCATGTGCTCGGCGGTGAGGTGAAGAAGGCGGATGTCAGAGAATACGGCAAGACGGAAGTCCTGATCGATAAAACAGCCTCCAAGGTATTTACGGATGTGTCCACACCGACGATCTGCTGGATGAGCCACTT
>CALWFS010000169.1 GCA_944377705.1 uncultured Mediterraneibacter sp.
GCTTCTTAAACTTGGTGCCCGCGGTGGAGTACATTTTCGTACCCTGGGTATTTTAAGGTGCCGTCTGTGGGTGCGGGAACTGCCAATACAGAGTTTGAGGTGCTTACAGGGATGAGCATGCGTTTTTTCGGGCCGGGCGAGTATCCTTACAAGACTTACGCAAAGACAAAGACACTGGAGAGTGCGGCATCAGCGCTGACTGCTCTGGGCTATGGCGCGGAGGCGCTCCATAATAACGGCGGTAACTTTTACAGCCGCGCCCAGGTGTTTAACCATATGGGCTTTGACCATTATACGAGCAAAGAATTTATGAATATCCTTCAGACGACGCCAAAAGGATGGGCTACGGACGATATCCTTGTGCCAAATATCATGGAATCCATGGACACCACGGAGGGACAGGATTTTGTCTTTACGATCACCGTGGAGGGGCATGGAGAGTATCCTACAGAGAAGGTGCTGGAGAACCCGGAGATCGTGGTGAGCGGAGTGGAAGACGAAGGTGAGCGCAATGCGTGGGAATATTATGTGAATCTGATGCATGAGACGGATAAATTTGTAAAAGAGCTGATCGATGCCGTTGAAGCGAGAAACGAGCCTACTGTGCTGGTGTTCTACGGCGACCACCTTCCGACGATGGACCTGGAGGCAAAGGATCTAAAGAGTAAGTACCTGTACAATACGAATTACGTGATCTGGGATAATATCGGTCTTGAGAAGAAAGACGGCAATTACGCGGCTTATCAGATCATGGCTGAGGTATTTGACCGTCTGGATATCCATTCGGGAACGGTGTTCAATTATCATCAGGAACGCCGCCAGACAAAGAATTATCTGGCGGATCTGGAGCTGCTTCAGTATGATATCATGTACGGCGATCAGTATGTCTACAAAGAGAGCGGAGCGCCGGTCACTGAGGGCCATATGGTCATGGGTGTCAAAGACGCTGTAATCTCGGAGATTGTAGAGCAGTGGGATGGGACATTCAGCATTTACGGCGATAATTTTACCAAGCAGAGCAAGGTTTATATAAACGGAGAGAAACAGACGACAAAGTTCCTGAATAATACGAGGCTGGATCTGAAGGAGTCACAGCTTAACGACGGAGATACGGTCATGGTGGCGCAGGTCGGTTCCAGCAACACGATGTTCAGGACTTCGAAGACGTATGAATACAGAGGCGGCGTCCTGACCGAGATGCCGGAGGATGAAAACGCTCCGGTCAACGGTCGGCAGGCCTTTGTAACACAGGAAGAAGAAAAGAAAGAATGACGTACCAAGAGGCAGTAAACTATATACTGGAGATCCCCAAGTTCACAAAGAAAAATGACAGAGAGCATACCCGGGCTTTTCTAAGATATCTCGGAGACCCGCAGGAGCACATGAAGGTGCTCCATGTTGCGGGGACGAATGGAAAAGGCTCTGTGTGCGCATATCTCGACGGAATGCTCCGTTCGGAGGGGAAAGAGACGGGGCTTTTTACATCTCCCCATCTGGTGAGGATGAACGAACGGATCGTGATAAATGGGGAGCAGATCAGTGACGCGCGGTTCTGTGCTGTCTTTGAAACGGTTCTTAAGGCAGTGCGGAGAATGGAGAGGGAAGGGCTGGCACACCCGACTTTTTTTGAATTTCTGTTCGGTATGGCTGTCCAGGCTTTTGCGGAGTCAGGGGCAGAGTACGCGGTCCTTGAGACAGGGCTGGGCGGCAGGCTTGACGCCACCAGCGCAGTGGAAAAACCTGTCGTGTGCGTGATCACGTCCATCGGTCTTGACCACATGGAATATCTGGGCAATACGCTGAGGGAGATCGCCGGGGAGAAGGCGGGAATCATCCGTCCCGGCGTTCCTGTGTTTTATGCGCAGACTGCGGATGAGAGCGACAGCGTGATCGCTCGGACTGCGGAGGAATGCGGGAGTTTCTGTAAAAAAATCGGGAAAGATGCGTACGAAATTCTGGGAATCCGGGACAAACATATTGCATTTTCCTGTTCCAGTGCTTATTATGGTAATACCACGTGGAAATTGAACAATACCGGTGTCTATCAGCCCGGCAACGCTATGCTGGCGCTGGAAGTGATGAGGTATCTATTCAGGGAAAACGGGCATCCGGAGCGCTGGAGAGCAGCCCTGGCGGACCTGAAATGGGCGGGGCGCATGGAAGAAGTCCTTCCGGGTGTATATGTAGATGGAGCGCATAATATCAGCGCTGTGGAGGCATTTACAGAGAGTGTGCCCGAAGACGGCAGGGGAAATATCATACTGTTTTCCGCTGTACAGGATAAAGATTATGAGAAGATGGCTGAATGTCTCTGCAGGAGCAGGAGGGCAGCGCTCTATGTGGTCACCCACATTGATGACAGCCGGGGAACGGCAGCGCAGAGTCTGGCAGACATTTTCAGGAAATATACAAAGCGGCCGGTCGTAGTGAAAGAGTCGGTGAAGGAAGCTCTTGAGTATGCGCTGAGCATACAGAACGGGCGCAGGATCTACTGCCTTGGCTCTCTCTATCTGGCAGGGATGATAAAGGGATTGGTTCAGGAGGAGATATAAATGCTGGATTTTGAAGAAGAATTAAAAAAGTTCAAACCGAGCCTTGAAGTGGAGGAAATCGAGGACGCAGTCTATCAGGAAGACCTGTCGGACGTGACAGATCTTCTGAAGCAGATAATGGATCAGAAAAAATAGACACATGGACGCGGCGGATCCCGGGGATCTGCCTGGCAGAAGTTCAGAAAGATAGCGGGGATATAAATGGATTACATGAAGAAGATCGTATACCATTCAAATTACTGGTATAACGATGGTCTGCAGAAGGCACAGATGCGTGATATGTCGGGGGCGATCGCGTCGCTTCGCCGCAGCCTGCAGTTCAACAGAGAGAATATTGCGGCGAGGAATCTGCTGGGGCTTGTCTATTACGGGATCGGGGAGGTGCCGGAAGCCCTTGTGGAATGGATCATCAGCAAGAATTTAAAGGCAAGGGATAATATCGCGGATTATTACATCAAAAATGTACAGGCTTCCGCAAAGGAGCTTGAGTCGATCAATCTTGCGATCAGAAAATATAATCAGTGTCTGGCGTACTGCCAGCAGAATGGGGAAGACCTGGCAGTCATCCAGCTCAAGCAGGTCATATCCGCTCACCCGTTTTTTCTAAAAGCGTATCAGCTTCTGGCGCTGATCTACCTGCATACGGAGCAGTATCCGCATGCCAGACAGGTTCTGAGAACCGCGAGAAAACTGGATGCGACTAATGACATCACGCTGCGCTACATGCATGAGATGGTACAGCAGAAGGGCAGGCGCAGGCGGGAGAAGAAAAAAGAGGATGCAGTGGAATACAATCTGGGCAATGAGACTATCATACAGCCAAAGCATTCCCGGATCAAGGAGATGGCAGGACAGCTTGCGGTGGCGAACATTTTTATCGGAGCAGCTATCGGCGCGGCGGTCATCTGGTTCCTTGTCGCTCCGGCTGTAGGACAGTCCAGGGCGGACCGGATGAATGAGCAGATGAGGGAATACAGTGAGGAGATCAAATCGCTGGAAGCTCAGGTCAGCGCGCAGACAAGGACACTGGATAATTACCGGGCTTCCGGCGAGAACGCGGAAAATGCCGCACAGCAGGCACAGACTACCCGCGACAGCTACGAGTACCTTATGACAGCGCAGGACCAGTATGATTCTGAGGAGTATGGGGATGCAGTTATCGCGGATTCCCTGATCAATGTCAACAGGGATTCTCTTGGGGCGAATGCGCAGTCAGTTTATGACGAACTGTCAGCAGCAGTCTATCCGGGAGCATGTGATACTTATTTTGCCACAGGAAGCGAAGCGCTGAGAGCGGGAGACTATCAGGGAGCAGTGGACGCATTGTCCAAGGTCGTGCGGATGAATGAGGGCTACAACAGCGGGCAGGCTTTATTTAACCTGGCACAGGCATACCAGGGGAACGGGGACAATGCCAATGCAGCCACATATTATCAGAGAGTTGTAGAAGGATATGCGGACTCTGAATATGCTGCCGAGGCGCAGACCAATCTGGATGCGGTGAATCAGGCGGCACAGTGAAGGGGCAGGAACCAAAAAGAAAATTGACAGAAGATTACGAAAGAAAAGGATGTGCGAAGAAGCGCATCCTTTTTTGTGTGTACAATTCGAACAATATGAGTAAAAGGGGTCAGACCCCTTTTCGGAGGGGTCTGACCCCTCCGGAAGGTCAGGGACCCGTGAGGAGGAGTAGCATGAAATATCAGGTGCAGGAGAACTGCCTTACCATCTATCTGCCCCGCGAAGTGGATCACCACAACGCGGAGGAGATCCGGCGGGAGGCAGATGCGGTAATTGACCGGAACCACATTAAGTATGTGATCTTTGATTTTGAGAAGACCGACTTTATGGACAGTTCCGGGATAGGGGTGATCATGGGAAGATATAAGACGATCTGCCTGATCGGAGGAGAGGTCTGGGCAGTCCACGCGAACGCGAGGATAAAGAAGATACTGACGCTTTCAGGCGTGACAAAAATAATGCAGATATATGAGGAGGATGCGGTATGAAAAATACAAATGAAATGGAGATCCGGTTTGAGAGCAGGTCAGCAAACGAGGGTTTTGCGAGAGTGGCGGTGGCGTCATTCCTAACCCAGCTCAACCCTACTGTGGAGGAGGTGGCGGACGTCAAGACCGCTGTGTCAGAGGCGGTGACCAACGCGATCATCCACGGGTACGAAAATGAGATCAACAAAGTATATATCCGATGCCGTATCGAGGAGAATGTGTTTACTGTTGAGGTGTGCGATAAAGGCAGGGGCATCGAAAATGTGGAGGAGGCGATGCAGCCCATGT
>CALWFS010000170.1 GCA_944377705.1 uncultured Mediterraneibacter sp.
TTTATTTTGCGTGCATATTATCTTATATAGTATAAGGCTGTGATTGTATGAAAATTGAGAAACTCAATGAAAATCAGATTCGTTGTACGCTGACCCATGCTGATCTTGCGGCCCGCCATCTGAAGCTGAGCGAGCTGGCATATGGAACCGAGAAAGCAAAATCTTTATTTCGCGATATGATGCAGCAGGCATCCTTTGATTTTGGATTTGAAGCGGAGAACATCCCCTTGATGATAGAGGCAATCCCTTCTTCCGCAGATTCGATCGTCTTGATCATCACAAAGGTCGAGGATCCGGAAGAACTGGATACGCGGTTTTCTAAGTTTACCCCGTCCGGCGACACAGACCCTCTGAATCTGGAAGCTCTGGAAAAGCTCCAGGGCGCGGATGAATTCCTAAACCTTCTGAACAAGGTAAAGGAGGCTGCGGCAGGAACGCGTACCTCTGAGCCGGAATCTAATGCCTCCTCATTTGCAGTACGCCTCTTCTCTTTTGAGACACTTGACAGTGTGATCCGGGCTTCCCGCCTGCTCGCGCCGGTATATAAAGGCGCCAATACATTATACAAAGACGAAAGCACCGGGATGTATATACTGGCATTAGCTCCGTCTGATCATTCCGCCAACGAATTTAATAAGATATGCAACATGCTTTCCGAATACAGTTCACCGGAAAAGGCAGATCCTTCTGTCCTTGCTTTTCTGGAAGAACACTGTGACATCATCGTATCAGCAGATGCCGTACAGAAGTTATCCGCATTGTAAAATATGGAACTCAAAAAATCCCCCAAGCAGCCTGATCTTACATCGGACTGCTCAGGGGATTTCTTCATTACATTCAACACGCTTTTTTATTACTTTATTTTGCCGCTGCTGTCATAGCCGCATTGATCTTTTCTACAAGAAGCGCGCTGTCAATACCGTGCACCATCGCTGCTTCCTCAATCGTCTCCATCTGAGAAGCCGGGCAGCCCAGGCAGTGCATTCCAATCTCCATCAGGATCGGTGCGCATTCCGGAAAAATGTTGAGAAGTTCTCCGATTTTTGTATCTTTAGAAATCTGTGCCATTTCTATTTCCTCCTTCATAATAAATGATAATTATCAGTGGTTATTATTATAAGCCTTGTCAATTAAATTATCAACAATGTTTTTTCTTTTATACACTGGATACCCACACACTTTTTTCTGAATTTTCAGAATTGTATCCATCTGTTTTTTTGTTTTTTTGAATACTCAAAAGTCAATCCCCAATCCGATTTTTTTCGACAATTTTGCATTTTCATGACAACTCACCAAAACGTCCGTTCTTTTTTTATCCCTGAGTAATTCACCAAAAACACATGTTTTTATGTGGATAATGTGGATAACTTTGTGGAAATCCTTACTTTTTCCACGTTTTTCGTGGTCCGCGGTGTGGATAAGTTGAAAACTCCATTTTCTTTGATTTCGACACTTTTTTACAAATATAAACATTTTTGTGCATTTTGCTTATTTCCGCGCTCCTTATGTCGAAAAAAGGAGCTGCACTCCTCATCTGAAGTACAGCTCTTTTTCTATTTGTTTTCAGCCTCTTACAAAACACGTCTTACCGCGATAATATTTGTATATGTGGCGCTGCATATCCCGATCCCGTCCGCTTCGTTCATTGCATTGACGATCGTGCCGTCTCCCATATACAGCCCTACGTGACCGTCATACAGGATCAGGTCTCCGGGAAGCGCCTCCTCATAGCTCACGGCATATCCCGAGTTCACCATATCATAGGTGGTTCTGGGAAGGCTGATGCCGAAATGAGCATAGACTGACTGGACGAACCCGGAACAGTCAGCGCCGTCAGTCAGACTTGTCCCGCCCCATACATAGGGGTTCCCGATAAACTGACATGCATAGTCAATGACCGCCTGGCCTGTAACGCTGCCGGAGGTGAAACTGCTTCCCGCGGCGCTGCTTCCCATAGCGCCTGTCTCAGCCGCCTGCGCCGCTTCCGCGCTGCGGGCTTCCTTTTCCAGCCTTGCCGCTTCTTCCTCCTTCGTCTCCCCATAAGAGTAAGAAGTCTCCTCTGTCACATAACTTCCGGATACCCAGCCGTCGATCTCTCCGACTCTGACAGGATACCATCCATTTACCGGATCTCCGGATACTTCATACGTCTCGCCCTGCCCGACCTGCGTCAGGATATCCGTTTCCGTTCCCTGCCCGGCCCTGACGTTCAGAGCATACGCTGTGACCGTGACTGTGCGATCCTCAAATTCTTTTGCCCGCTGCGAAGCCTCTTCGCCTGTGATCAGGGAATCGGCAGGTACATACCCTTCCGCTGATCCTGACCTTATCTTCGTCCAGCCATCCAGATATTCCAGCACCTGGGCCGCCGAATCCTGATACAGTTTTCCGACCCAGTCGCTGCTCTCATCCGGAGCACTTCTGATATAGGTATAATCCCCTGTATCAGAAAATGCCATATTCAAATACTCTCCCTCTTCTGTTGGCACCAGATAGAGATTGATATTATCTTTCACCTCTGTTTCATAACACTTCTCCAGCACCGATTCGATCCCCGCCGCCTGTACAAACGGCTGCTCCTCTGCTTTCCCGGCAGCCGATGCATCAAGCGTCCTCCCCGGGATCAGGACCATTCCTGCCACGGCAGAAAGGATCACCTTTTGCCTAATGTGTGTCTTATCCATATAAAACCTCCTTTATTTCATGTCTTTATCTTTTGTAGGAAGTTCTAAATGTTACACATTTGTTAAATTTGTTACGGTAACATTATATCAGCAGACTTATACATTGTCAATCGATTTTCCGGGCTTTTCGTAGACATCACTCGACATGCATTCCGTATTGTCAATATATTGCTTTTTCTTTTACACACATCTGTTAATTATTTTGTAATAAATTGGCGAAAATATGCATGACCTGAATCTTCATATTATAAATATAGAGATATTTCTCCTGCATCCACAGTTATTATTTATATTTTTTTTGAAATAAGTGTTGACAAAACCAAAATCATGTATTATATTCTAATTACAGTAATCGTTATCGTTATTATTTTGATATCGGTTCTCATTTAGATATGAAAGGGGGATTCCCATTGGCAGCTTTAAAATACAGTAGGCAACGAGAATCCATCAAACATTACCTTATGACAACCAGAGAGCATCCTACTGCCGACGCAGTTTACATGCATGTGAAGAAAGATTTTCCAAATATCAGTCTGGGTACTGTATACAGGAATCTGAATCTTCTCACAGATATCGGCGAAGCGATAAAGATCTCTACGCCGAATGGCGGGGACAGGTTTGACGGAAGGATCGAACCGCACAATCACTTTTTATGCACAAAGTGCGGACGGTTACTGGATCTGGATCTGGACATGCACAGTATCGAGGAGGTCAACCGCCTTGCAGCGGAAAACTTCGATGGCAGAATTACTTCCAGTTCCACGTTGTTTTACGGTGAATGCAGTGACTGCATTAAAAAGTCATAAAAATATAATTCAAAAAGAAAAGGAGACAAAAAATCATGAAAAAATGGGTATGTACAGTATGTGGTTATGTTTATGAGGGAGAGGCTGCTCCGGCTGAATGTCCGGTATGCCACGCTCCGGCTGAGAAATTCCAGGAGCAGACAGGTGACAGAGAGTGGGCTGCTGAGCACGTTGTAGGCGTTGCAAAGGGCGTAAGCGAAGATATCCTTGCTGACCTGAGAGCTAACTTCGAGGGAGAGTGCTCTGAGGTAGGTATGTATCTTGCAATGGCAAGAGTTGCTCACAGAGAAGGATATCCGGAGATCGGTCTGTACTGGGAGAAAGCAGCTTACGAAGAGGCTGAGCATGCTGCAAAATTCGCAGAGCTCCTCGGCGAAGTTGTTACAGACAGCACAAAGAAAAACCTTGAAATGCGCGTAGAGGCTGAGAACGGCGCTACTGCCGGCAAGTTTGATCTTGCTAAGCGCGCGAAAGCCGCTAACCTTGACGCGATCCATGACACAGTTCACGAGATGGCAAGAGACGAGGCTCGTCACGGAAAAGCATTCGAGGGACTTCTGAAGAGATACTTCGGCTAATCTCCACATATATAAATATTTGAAATACTGACATAAAAGACTGTTCCTGATAATTTAATAATTGTATAGGAACAGTCTTTTTTACAGGGTTTTCAGCCGTTTTCAATGAATTTAAAAAACAGGAGGATTCTATTATGTCAAAATATGAAGGGACAAAAACAGAAAAAAATCTGATGGAGGCATTTTCAGGCGAGTCACAGGCACGCAACAAGTATACATACTACGCTTCCGCTGCAAGAAAAGCAGGATTCGTACAGATGGCAAATATCTTTGAGGAAACTGCAAATCAGGAAAAAGAGCATGCCAAAATGTGGTTTAAAGAATTCCACGGAATCGGCAGTGTTGAAGAAAACCTTGTTGACGCTGCTGCCGGCGAGAACTATGAGTGGACTGACATGTACAAGAGAATGGCTGAGGAAGCTGAGACAGAGGGATTCCCGGAGCTTGCCGCAAAATTCCGCGGTGTTGCCAAGGTAGAAGCGGCTCATGAGAAACGCTATCAGAGACTTCTTGACCACTACCGCCAGGGAAAAACATTCAAGGACGAAGCTCCTCTCGGCTGGAAATGCAATAACTGCGGATACATCTACGAGGGCGATGAAGCGCCGGAGATCTGCCCTGTATGCGCGCATCCGAAGGCTTATTTCGAGAGAAAGGCTGA
Source organism: uncultured Mediterraneibacter sp. (assembly GCA_944377705.1). Lineage (GTDB taxonomy): Bacteria > Bacillota > Clostridia > Lachnospirales > Lachnospiraceae > Mediterraneibacter. Next base: position 4,730 of record CALWFS010000170.1, read on the forward strand.
AAACTACTAAAAATTCTTCTCGTACCTGAAATACAATATAAAAAATAGGCTTCGCCTATTCAACTCCCCTGCCCCTCAATCATGAGGGGTTAGGGGTTTTCTTTTGTTACTTTT
>CALWFS010000171.1 GCA_944377705.1 uncultured Mediterraneibacter sp.
ACAATATAATTGAGGAGGTTCAAAATAATGTCAGAGTTATCTTTTGAACAGATGTTAGACGAGTCATTCAAAACAATTCACAATGGGGAGGTAGTTGAGGGTACTGTTATTGATGTGAAGCCGGATGAGATCATCCTGAATATCGGGTATAAGGCTGACGGCATTATCACAAAGAATGAATATTCAAACGATCAGTCGATCGACCTTACTACTGTTGTTTCCGTTGGAGATACGATGACTGTCAAAGTTCTGAAAGTAAATGACGGTGAAGGGCAGGTCCTTCTTACATATAAGAGACTTGCTGCCGAGAAAGGAAATGAGAGACTGCGCGAGGCTTATGAGAATAAAGAGGTTCTCAAAGCAACAGTCACACAGATCCTTGGCGGCGGTATCTGCGCGACCGTAGATGAGGTTAGGGTATTTATCCCGGCGAGCCTTGTATCTGACTCCTATGAAAAGGATCTCAGCAAATATGAGGGGCAGGAGATCGAGTTTGTGATCAGCGAATTCAATCCGAGGAGAAACCGGGTGATCGGCGATAGAAGACAGCTTCTCGTAGCGGAGCGTGCAGAGAAACAGAAAGAGCTTTTTGCAAGGCTTCAGATTGGCGACAGAATTGAAGGTACTGTTAAGAATGTAACGGACTTTGGCGCGTTTGTTGATCTCGGCGGGGTTGACGGACTGCTCCATATTTCAGAGATGTCATGGGGAAGAGTTGACAATCCGAAGAAAGTATTCCATGTTGGTGAGAAGCTGACAGTCCTTGTAAAAGATATCCATGATACAAAGATCGCGCTCAGCCTGAAGTTCCCGGAGACAAATCCGTGGGCAAACGCAGCAGAGGACTTTGCGGTTGGCAAAGTTATCACAGGCAAAGTTGCAAGAATGACAGATTTTGGCGCGTTTGTTGAACTTGCGCCAGGGGTAGATGCGCTGCTTCATGTATCCCAGATTTCCAGAGAGCATGTGGACAAGCCGTCTGATGTACTTTCCATCGGACAGGAGATCACAGCGAAGATTGTTGATCTTAATGAGGCAGAGAAGAAGATCAGCCTCAGTATGAAAGCGCTTCAGTCTGAGCAGCCTGAGGAATCTGAAGCGGTTGAACCGGCAGAAGAGACTGCCGCTGAAGAAGAATGATAATTTCTCACAATCATAAAGATTACAGGGCGATATGTTTATATTGCCCTGTTTTTTTGTTAAAAAAATGACAATATTTTTGGGTAAATGTACAATTTTTGTCGCTGGATTACTGGATTTTAAAAGAACAGTTTAATATAATGTTTATAAAATGGCATTGAAATTATTTTAGCGGTCATGCCGCAAAGAAAGGAAGGGAAGAATGAGACTTCTGACATTTAAAGGCGGGATACATCCGGATGATGGGAAGCGGTTTTCGAAAGATCGGCCGGTTCACCGGCTTCTGCCGGAAGGGGAGCTGGTGTATCCTCTGTCTCAACATATCGGAGCACCGGCGAATCCATTAGTAAAAAAGGGCGACCATGTTCTCAAAGGTCAGATAATCGCCTCGGCAGGCGGATATGTATCTGCCCCTGTCCATGCTTCGGTTTCTGGTACGGTCAAAGGGCTGGAACAAAGGTTTAGTCCTTCCGGAACAAAGACTGAGTGCATTGTGGTAGAGAATGACGGTCATTACGAGGAAGCTGAATATGAACCTGTAAAGCCGCTGGCTGAAATGACGCGCGAGGAGATTCTGGATAGGATTGGAGACTCCGGCATCGTGGGCATGGGCGGGGCCGGCTTCCCGACCAGAGTCAAGCTTTCGCCAAAGGAGCCGGAAAAGATCGATTATATCATTGCCAACTGCGCGGAGTGCGAGCCGTATATTACTGCAGATTACCGCAGAATGCTGGAAAATACAGACGAACTGATAAGCGGTATGCGGGTTGTACTATCGTTGTTTCCGAATGCAAAGGGGATCTTTGCAGTTGAAGATAATAAGAAAGATTGTATTGAAAAGCTGAAAGCCGCTGTTTCCGACGAACCAAAGATGAGCGTGGAACGGCTTGCGGCAAAGTATCCGCAGGGCGCGGAGCGGCAGCTGATCTACGTGGTGACGAGGCGTGCCATTAATTCTTCCATGCTTCCCGCAGACGCAGGATGTATTGTTGACAATGTAGAGACATTGATTAACATCCATTATGCTGTTGTGGAAGGGCGTCCGCTGACGGAGCGTGTGGTGACTGTGAGCGGAGATGATATCGCCGCTCCGGGTAATTTTATGGTACCTCTGGGGATCAGCCATGAGGAGCTGATCAAAGCAGCCGGTGGATTTATTGATCAGCCACAGAAACTGATCTCAGGGGGGCCGATGATGGGATTTGCCATGGTGACAGCAGATTCGCCTGTGACAAAAACATCTTCCTCTATTCTTGCATTTAAGGAAGATGCGGTGGCGAAATCTCAGGAGACTGCGTGCATTAACTGTGCGAGATGCGTGGAAGTCTGTCCGAGCAGGATCATACCGTCCAGACTGGCAGACCTTGCGCTGCGGCATGATGAGGACGGTTTTGTGGCCATGAACGGGCTGGAATGCGTAGAATGCGGATCCTGCAGTTATGTATGCCCGGCGAAGAGACTGTTGAAACAGGCGATCGGTTCCATGCGCAAGACTGCGCTCGCCAATAAGAGAAAGAAATGAGAGGAGACGGAGAATTGAACGAGAATTTTAATGTATCATCCTCGCCGCATATCCGCGACCGGATCAAGACCGGAAATATCATGCTCATGGTCGTGATCGCCCTGCTTCCGGCAACTGCGTTCGGGATCTGGAATTTCCGGCATGAAAGTGCGTGGATCCTGGTCGTGGTAACGACAGCCGCGGCAGTTCTGTCAGAATACATTTATGAAAAACTGATGAAAAAACCGATAACGATCAATGATTTCAGTGCAGTGGTTACAGGACTCCTGCTCGCTCTTAATCTTCCGCCAACTCTGCCATGGTGGATGGGCGCGCTGGGAGCCGCGTTTGCGATTATTGTGGTGAAACAGCTTTTCGGAGGGCTGGGACAGAATTTCATGAATCCTGCTCTGGCGGCGCGGTGTTTTCTGCTGATCTGCTTTGCGGGTCAGATGACCTATTTTGTGTATGATGGTGTTACAGGTCCTACTCCGCTTGCCGAGCTGAAGGCCGGGCAGGCAGTAAACACAATGGATATGCTGATGGGAAATATTCGGGGGACAATTGGCGAGACTTCGGTTATCGCCATTATGATCGGAGCAATGTTCCTGCTGCTCATGGGAGTGATCGATCTGAGGATTCCCGGTTCTTATATCGTATCTTTTGTAGTATTTATTACAATATTTGGTGGACACGGGTTTGATCCGCAGTACATAACTGCCCATCTGTGCGGCGGCGGATTGATGCTGGGAGCGTGGTTTATGGCCACGGATTACGTCACCTCGCCTATTACCGGCAGCGGAAAGATTATCTACGGGATCTGCATGGGACTGCTGACCGGATTGTTCCGTCTCTTCGGCGGATCAGCGGAAGGTGTTTCCTACGCGATTATTATAAGCAATCTTCTTGTTCCGCTGATCGAGAAGGCGACTCTTCCAAAACCGTTCGGGAAAGGGGGAGAGAAGTAATGAATAAGATTATAAAGAATACGCTGATCCTGACTGTGATCACAGTGGTATCAGGACTGCTGCTTGGGCTGGTGTATGATATAACAAAGGAGCCCATTGCCGCTGCCCGGGAAAATACAAGACAGGAAGCATTCCGCTCGGTTCTTCCTGACGCGTCTTCTTTTGAGGAGTATGAAGGATATGACTCTGAAAAGGCAGGAAAACTGCTGGGAGAAAATGGATATGATTCTGACGAGATCAAAGAAACTGTCGTCGGAAAGGATGACAGTGGGGAAACATTGGGATATGTAGTAAATGTTGTTTCTCATGAGGGTTATGCCGGCGATATCGAAATATCCGTAGGCATTGCCTCCGATGGCACAGTGACCGGTATAGAGATGCTTTCGATCAGCGAGACTGCAGGTCTCGGGATGAAAGCAGATGAGGAAGATTTCAAAGACCAGTTTAAAGATAAAAGGGTGGAAAAATTTTCCTATACAAAGTCCGGCGAGAGCGGAGATAGCATGATTGACGCCATCAGCGGGGCTACAATAACCACTAATGCAGTCACAAATGCAGTGGATGCGGCGCTTGTTTATTATCAGAATGAGTTAGGAGGCGGTGTCATTGAATAGATGTACAGAACGTATTTTTAACGGGCTTGTCAAAGAAAATCCGACCTTTGTGCTCATGCTCGGCATGTGTCCCACACTGGCAGTAACTACCTCTGCTATCAACGGGATCGGTATGGGGTTGTCTACCACGGCAGTGCTTGTTATGTCAAATATGCTTATATCCATGCTGAGAAAGATTATACCGGATTCAGTGCGTATGCCGGCGTTTATCGTGGTCGTTGCTTCCTTTGTTACGATCGTGGATTTCCTGCTGGAAGGATTTGTGCCGGGGCTATATGATTCCCTTGGGCTTTATATTCCTCTGATCGTGGTAAACTGTATTATCCTGGGAAGGGCAGAGAGCTATGCATCCAAGAATCCAGTACTTCCGTCGATTTTTGACGGGATCGGCATGGGGCTGGGCTTTACGCTTGGTCTGACCTGCATCGGCATCGTCAGGGAACTGATTGGTGCCGGACAGATATTCGGGAAACAGGTTATGCCGGATGCCTATGAACCGCTGACCATTTTTATTCTGGCTCCGGGGGCATTTTTTGTTCTGGCATGCCTTGTGGCTCTCCAGAATAAAATAAAAAATAATCTTGCGAAAAAAGGAAAATCGGTTCCCCAGGCA
>CALWFS010000172.1 GCA_944377705.1 uncultured Mediterraneibacter sp.
ACTATATCTGAAATGCGTTTCCACAATTCATTCATAAAATCTTCATTTTAGACTTGACTTTTAATAGTTAGTCTTTCCAAATATATCACTGTCTGTATTTTATCACTCTATTCCGGCTTTTACAATCTGTGTTCTAAGCAATCTCCACCTGGCACATCTTCATCGCCTCAAGCGCCTGGCAGTGACTCTGGGGCGTCACGCCCGCACAGCACGATGCTTCCACACGGACAGGAACTTCCGGCAGATACGCTTTCAGGAGAAGTGCGTTGGAGATCACACAGATATCCGTACACAGCCCGATCAAAGTGATCTCCTCCACCGGTCCTTCTGTCTCGTCAAGCTTCTTTACGCATTCTCCAAGCTCCACGCTGCCGAATGCAGGTTTATCTATACTCATATATCCAGGTTTTTCGCGCAGGGCTTCCATGACCTCACTGCGGATCTCCCAGCCTTCTGTCCCTTTCAGGCAGTGCGGCACCGGCAGATGTCTGCCCTCCTCGCTGTCCAGATAGTCTTCCCTGTGGGTGTCGCGTGTAGCGATGACCTTCCCGTCAAATTTCCGGATCATTTCAACAACACCCGGCACGATCTCCTCTGCCTCCTTTGTCCCGAGAGCGCCGTCGATAAAATCATTCTGCATATCCACTACTACAAGCACCTTCATCTTCTCTTCTCCTTTCACTCAGCCTTGGCCGCTCCTGTGCAGGTCATAATAAAATATGTACTGCTGCATCACCCCTGCACAGCCCCTGTATTTCTCAAACGGGAACTTCCCGCCGTATCTTGCATCCAGTACTTTCTGGATATGAGTATCCACGGGGAATGCATCCATATGATGCAGGGCAAACAGGCAGATACAGTCCGCCACCTTGCCTCCGATCCCCGGCAGCTTCAGCAGCTCTGCCCTCGCTTCCGGATAATCCATCTTTTTGACCTGGTCCAGATCCACTTCCCCTGATGCGACCATCCGCGCCGTACCGCAGATATAGCGGCTGCGGTAGCCCAGCTTCAGCGCCCTGAGTTCTTCTTCCGTGGCTGCTGCCAGACGATCAGGAGCAGGAAAGGCATCGTACATCTTCCCCTCCTTTGTCTCCATCTTTTCCCCGTACTCCCCGCTGACCGCCCGGATCAGCCCTTTGATCCGCGGGATATTATTCTGCTGGGACAGAATAAAAGTGATGATCATCTCCCACACATCCTGCCTTAAAATACGAATCCCGCTGCCAAACTGCCCTGCTGCCCTTAAATACTCATCTTCCGGATCGATCCCAGCCAGATATCCCTCATAACTGGCATCCATGTCAAAATATTCCCTCCAGAAAGACTCGTACTCTTTCCTGGAGCAGTACAGAACCGTCTTTTCCGCCTTTCCGCCATCTCCCGCCTTGATCCTGAGAAAGCGGCTTCCGGCGATCAGCTCATAAAATCCATCTTTGACCGGGTCGAGACGGAAACACTGTCCGGACCTGCATATCTGTGAGACTGAAAAATATTGATTATCTATTGTGACCATATGACCTCCGTCCTTTTATCTGCTCTGTGAAAGCATACCATGACGGACATTCTTCGGCAAGTCCTTCCCTGGGCCTCTGCTTCGGACTGGGCTTTAAGCGCCGCCTTCCAAAGTCTGGTCAATGATGCTCCTCATGATATCCTCCGTCAGCTGTCCGCTCACATAACCGTACACATTTCCTTCCCTGTCAATCATGAACGTAGTGGGAAAGGCAGAAATCCCATAATAACTGAACATCTCTCCCGTCTCATCCATGAGCACAGGATAGGTGTAACCGTTTTCCTCCATAAAGGCAGTGATCTCCTCCTTTGAGCCTTCGCCGCCCATGCCCGGTCCTGCCACTCCGATCACTGCGACCTCTGCCGCTTCCCCCTGAGCTGCATACTCTTCATACAGTTTCTGGATCTCCGGCATCTCATTTCTGCACGGACCGCACCACGTTGCCCAGAAATTCAGGAAAATGACCTTTCCTTTATAGTCGTCCAGCCTGTGTACATTTCCGAACTGGTCTGACAGCTCGAACTCATATGCCCGGGTGGTCTGCGATGTGTCCTCTCCGTCATCACTGCTGCCTTCAGTCTTCTCCTCTCCGCTGCTGTCTCCATTCTCCTCTTTGCCGCTCTCTGCTGAGCCGCTGTCACTGTCTGTAATATTCTCCTGCGATACAGAAGACAGATATCCTGTAATATCATTCATTTTCCCCGTAAACATGAGAAGTCCCATCAGGATCATAAGCACGCCGCCAATCTTCACTGTATACCTGACTATCTTCATATGTTTCTTAAACCACGCCAGAAGGCCTGCCGTGAATATCCCTGCTGCCAGGAAGGGCAGAATGAATCCAAGCGTATATACACCGATCAGCAGGAACCCTTTTGCCCCGGACTCCGCACTCCCCGCCATCAGAAGAACACTGGTCAGCGCCGGGCCCACGCATGGAGTCCACGCAAAACTGAAGGCAAATCCCATGATCAGCGCTGTTATGGGAGACATGGTCATCTTCTCCAGCCTGAGCGGAAGCCTGTACTCCGATCCGAGAGCCTTTGAGCTTCCAAAGAGTCCTAACTGATACAGTCCGAACAGGATGACAAGCACCCCGCCGATACGCGCGAAAAGCATCCTGTTCTCATTGAGAAAACTCCCCGCCGCAGACGCCCCAAGTCCCAGCACAAAGAATGCTCCGCTGATACCGATGGTAAAACACAATACCCGGAAAAACAGCTTTATCCTCTCCTTCCTTCCGGGGACTGCTGTTTTAGAACTGGCGGGATCCACGCTTCCCGTACCCATGTTCAGACCACCTGCCAGATATCCCAGATAAAGCGGCACAAGCGGCAGAACACAGGGCGAAAAAAAGCTCAGCAGTCCCTGTACAAAGACCGTAAGCGCTGATATTCCTGTCTCGATCGTAAATCCCATATGCAAAAACTCCTTTTAACTCTTCTTTTTCATACCGATATCAACATATCCGTAATGCCGGTATCTCTGCAAAGAAAGGATAACATATTTCCCCGGAATATAACAGTGATTTTGTCACTATACGGCAAATATAAGCCTGTACAGTACTCTTTTCCTTCTGAACTGCATAATTAAAGCCGCTGCTCCGGAACAGATTTTGCTCCAGGGCAGCGGCTTCTAATTTTCCTGAATCGACTTACATCAGTTCTCTCTGATGTGTCGCATACAGATATTCGTCAATCGTATTTGTGATCCTGTCCTCGATCAGAGCCACAGGTTCGTTCACCAGCGTTCCTTCACGCACCTTTGTATACTGGATCGGCATGAACTGGCTCAGCAGGTTCAGCGGAATGCCATGGGTGCGCAGGTTTGTGAGCAGGCGGTCTGCCGCCGCTTCCACTGCCGGCACCGGCATGTAATATCTGCACCGGTCTGAAAAGGAGTATTTCCTCTTCAGGCGCACTTCCAGCTCTGTTCCCTGATAGTGTTTTTTCCAGTTCTTGTCATTCTTTAACATTTCCTCATCCAGAACTTCCGCAAAACGGCTCAGCTCCGCATCTGTACCGTAAAGCAGTTCTTTCTCGATATTCTCCAGCGCGAACATTGCTTCTCTCATCGCAAATGTAAGCCCCGGTCCCACTTTCAGAATGCCGACTCCATCCTCAACCAGCTCGCGCAGCTTGATCTTTGTCTGGTAATCCGTTGAATGCCCCTCGAATACAAGGCTCGGAAAATCTTTGATGGATGCCATCAGGTCCTTTGCCTTCTCACGGTCATACTCGGTGCATCCGCTGTCTTTCTCTTCCACGCCCGGCTGTACGACAACTCCGATAACACGGTCCCATACATCGCTGCCAAGCCCTGCGTCTGCAAAAGCCTTCTCAAATGCTGCTACTGTGTTTTTAAAGTCCTCTACCTTTGTCACCTGGACTCCGTTATCTTCACTTCCTACCGCGCCGCCCGGGATCGGCACTTCACTACCGATAATATAGACCGGAGGAATCGCGTCAGGCTCTCTTGTCAGAAGTTCCCTGTATGTCTCCTCTGCAGCCTGTGCCAGCCTTGCGCCGCGCCCGGCAATGATCTCATCTGACAGGCGTACGGCCGGGTCATCGCTGTTTACCTTCATGCTTGTGTCAATATGGATCTTTGTAAATCCGGCTCCAACATAGCAGCGGATCAGTTCTTCCGCATCCGCCATGGCTTCTGCCTCATCCTTTCCGGCAAAAGTCAGGGGGCCTAAGTGGTCTCCGCCGAGGAAGAGCCTGTCCTTGTCAAACCCGTTTTTCTCAGCGATATCAAGGACAAATTTCCTGAAGTCAGCCGGCGTCATGCCGGTATACCCTCCGTTCTGGTCACACTGGTTCGCCGTGCTCTCGATCAGCACGCAGGAACCATCTGACAATCCCCGCTTTAGGGCCGCCTCAATTACATAACCATTTGCGCTGCACACAGAGTAAATTCCCACACTTTTCCCCTGCTTCTGCAGTTCTACAATTTTTTTCAGTGGATTCTGACGCATTGTAATTTCTCCTTTTTTGTTTTCATCGTAGCACTTTCAGACAGGGTGTACTTTGGATTTATTAAAGAATCGTTTGCATTTTTTAAGAAAGTGCAAAATAAGGCGACAGCAGTATCTGTTCTGTGATATACTGAGAACGTAGCCGCACCGGCGCTTGCCCGGAAGCATGGCAGAACTATTTGTAAAAATCTATAAAGAAATGAGGTAGGTCTTATGCCATTAGTTACAACAAATGAAATGTTGAAA
>CALWFS010000173.1 GCA_944377705.1 uncultured Mediterraneibacter sp.
CGATCTGTCTTATCTCGCCTGCCCGCTCTCCGGTACACTTCCCGATTTCTTCCAGGCGGTCTGTTAAAAGCAGCATCAGCAGTTTTCTCTGCTTCAGATACTGGATATCGTACATGAGCGGAAGCCGCCATTTATATTCCTTATACTGCTCCAGGTATCTGCAGCAGTTCTTGACTGCCCGGGAGCCCTCTCCGGCTTCTTCTGCCGCGCGGAGATTATCCGCCGCGTATCGGAGCGACTGTTCCAGGACTTCTTCCATCCTGTATTCACGTTTTTTCCTTATCTGCCGGACTGTTATACAGCCGTCCGCCTCCGGCACAGCGTCGGCAGACAGATAGGCGCCGAGCTCTTCATATGTAAGACGGTACTGGTAGAAGCCTTCTGAATCCGTACAGTATGCCTCAGTATCTGAGCAGTATTCCAGCAGGATATAATGATCCATTCTTTTCAGCAGAGCCGGCATGATCTGATAACCAAGCTTCCCCATATCGATCGGACCGACAATGACAGGATACTCCGGGGAGATCCGGCGCCGGATCTCCCGCACTGCCTCTTTTGCAGCGCCTGTCCGGACAGTTTCTGCGTCATAGCCCCATAAGCGGAGCGCGCGGTCCATCCCCTGGTTCGGATCACAGTATGTCGTGAGCAGCCTGTCGAAATGCTCATTTTCAAAATGCCGGATTCCAAAAGGCGTCGATGTAGAGATCTCGAACAGCTGCAGATCGATGGACGGATCCTGCATCGCGTTCAGACATGCATAACTCCCGCAGCAGATCTCATTTCCGTAAAATCTCAAATCAGCCCCTCCCTTGCCATCACACACAATTTCTTTAAATCTGTTTTCCCGTTCCGGTTTCTCGGAAACGGTTTATGAAGTATGAAAACTTCTGTATTCTGAAGATAAAAGGGCATCCGGCGTATCGTCTCTTCCACTGTGCGCCCGACTGAGGCGTCGTCTGCATAGATGAAGACTGCGGCGTGCTCTCCGGTAACCGGATCAGGCAGTCCGGTCACCGCCGCTTCCTTCACCCCCGCCACCTTCCGTATCACTTCCTCGATCCGAAAGCCATTCACTCTATACCCGCGGATCTTGATAATTCCGTTTCTTCGTCCGCAGAAGTAAAGGAAACCTTCGCTGTCAATGCGGAAAAGATCTCCTGTGTACACTCTCCGCCTGCCAGTCTCCCGATCCGACTCAAAAATACCGGAATCCTCGTCCCGGATTCCCCAATATCCCTCCATCACGTTAGGTCCTTCGACTGCCAGTTCTCCGATGCCGGTCTCTTCTTCTTTGTTGACAAGCCAGACTTTGACGCCATCTAACGGGAGACCGCACGATCCTGCCATCACCTTGTCTGTTCTATCCGCCGGCATGACCGCCACGCGCTTGCACTCTGTCATCCCATACATAGGTATGACAGCCGTCCGGGGCAGCGCTTCTCTCAGAGTCTGTATCAGGGAAAGGGGCAGCACCTCGCCTGTAAAGGAAATGTACCGCAGACTAAAATCATCTGCATGATCCAGGAAACCTGTCCTCACCAGCAGCGCCGCCATCGTAGGAAGGGCAGGGAAGGCGGTTATCTTCCATTTTTTAAGGAGATAAGGGATCCGCTGAAGGACCTCGCCTGAACTCAGATACAGCTGCGCTCCGCTCAAGAATGCCAGAAATATCTGATAGAGACCATAATCAAATGTCAGCGGAAGGCTGCACAGTATCCTGTCTTCCGGATTATTTCCAAGCCTTCTGTTTATCGCGTCGCTGCAGAACAGGATCTGCTTCTGGCTGCCGCAGACTCCTTTCGGCGTCCCCTCGGTCCCCGATGTATATATGATATACACGAGCGTGTCCTCCGGGTACTGTTTTCTGTCTTCAATACAGGCGTCTTCATCCCACGCCGTCTCCGCCTCCGGATCCGCCGAACCGTCAAGGATAAGAGCGGGGGAGCAGCTTTTTACGACTGCATCCCGCTCGTCCGTTGTCATATGCCTGTTTACAGGGACAAACACCAGCCCCTCCGAAATACAGGCAAGAAGAAGAACCACTGTTTCCAGTGGTTCGCGATCTGTTATGAGCACACGGTCTCCGGCTTTCAGTCCTCTGCTGCGCAAAAATGCGCCGTATGACCTGGCTCTTGCGTGAAGCTGCCGGAAAGTATATTCCCGGCTTCCATTCGAAATAGCAATACGAGGATCCGCCAGGTGTGACTCGATCAATCTCCAATAAAGCATTACATTCCTCCGACAGCATGCACGGGCAGCTCAGCCATGATCTCTCTGGTCTTCAGCTGCTTTGCCTTCTCAACAATATGATACAGACCTGATATGATCTCCGCTGAAACATCCGTTTTCTCCTGTATTTCTTCGACGGATCGTCCTGAAGAAATCAATTCAAGTATATGATCGATCTTTTTGTAATCCAGCACATTCCTGATATTCTCTGCTTTTATGATCTCCTGCTCGGAAAACACTCTGGGAATGACGATTGGCCCGTCGTTCACGATCCAGTATGCGATATCTTCCAGATCCGTCTGTCCGGACCAGAAACCTGCGGACGGTTCCTGTTCAATAACCTCTTTTTCAGTCCCCAGAGCAGCCGCCAACTCCTCGAGCTCTGATTTGTAAAGATGCGCGACCGGCTTAAAATGTGCCAGATTATCTCCAAAGGTGAGGAAAAATCCCAGCTCTTTTTCTGTCCGGTTCGTCGTTCCGGCGATCAGGAACCCTTTGTCCTGATAACAGGAAATCACAGCAGACCTGACAGAACACTTCGCTTTTGCCGGATCCAGCATCATATCTGTATTGAATATGGTCTTAGATTCCGATTCTTCCAGCGCTTTCATCAGCTCCTGGTTCATATTCTCAAGATGGATCTCCGCCAGCGGGATTCCCAGCTCTCCGCACAGATTTTTCGCATTCTTCAGGAACTTCGGCTCCATATCGCTCTGAATGACGATAAAAGCCTTTACCCTGCTGCTGCCAAGGCTCCTGCAGCAGAGACGGGCAACGACGTCTGAATCAAGCCCTCCTGAAACAGGTACGACGACCGTCTCCCCATCAAGGACAAAATTACAGATGAAAGCCTGGATTTTCTCAATCTCCTTGTTTATATCATTTTCCAGCCAATTCTTCATTTTCATATCTCCTCATAAATTCATCCTTCATAATACCGATCTCCTGTTCCAGCAGCTGCCGGTCTGTTTGATAGATCTCAGCCAGCTTCCGATATTCTTTCTCCGTCCTTTCTATGTCGATCTGACCGTTTTCCCTGTCCATCTGCCTCTTCCACTCCGCATGGCAGGAACACGGATATTCTCTCAGTCTCCTGATGATCTCCGGGTTCTGAGTCTCCCGGTATTCATCCAGTGCTTTCAGCACTTCTCTCTCACAGTTCGGGCAGGTGCCCGGAGAACTGCAGATATATGACTTTTCTTCGCCGAAATAATCCTTATACCAGGAGATCTGTATCTTGCTCAATTCTTTTTCCGAAAAATGCCCCAGCACTTCTGCTAAAGACCAGAACGACACACAGCTGTACATCCCGTTCTCGGAAAGTACGTGAAGGAGCGTGCCCTTTTTTATATGATACGGGAACAGGACAACACTGTCCGCCCCGTCGTTCAGCACATCCCTGATCGAGCGGACTGTATTGATGACCGCCGCCTTCTCGCTCATGAACGGATAGCCCAGTCCGATGTTCGCCGTCACATGCATGCCGGCATCATGTATTTTACGGACTGCATCCTGAAACATTTCATAAGTTGTATTCTTATTGATGCAGTGCTTCAGTATCCAGTTATCACTGCTCTCTACGCCGATCTCAATATATTTTTCGGCGTCCGGGACCGCCTTCTTTACAAATTCGAGTCCTTCCGCTGATATCGTATCTGCTCTTGATTCTATGATAAAACGTTTTGTCTTTACCCCTTTTAAGATCCCGCACAGATCCTCCCGCATTGATCTTGATACTTCTCTCTCGTCGAGCATACTTCCGCTCGGCGTCAGCAGGAAATCTTCAAATTCCAACGTCAGGCGCTCCATGATCCGCTTCAGCTCGCCGAGGATCTTATCCCAGTGTACGGCTCCGCTTCCTTTTCCATAATTGCACATCACGCAGCCGCCCTGAGCGTCATGGATACAGCCGACCGTCAGGAACCACAGATCACACAGCAGTCCCCCGTTGGCTCTTTCGATTCTGTAGTTCGTGCGCATCTTTTCCGGCATGACCGGCCGCTGTTTATATATCTCATATGTAATCTGCCTTAATACGTTATTTGTATTCATATATCACACTCCCATATGACTCTGTACAGAGTCCGTTAATGTCCGTACCGACAGAAAAACCTGCTGAAGATCTTCTTCTACAGGATCAAACCTGATATGAAACGCATCCTCTATGTCAATCTGGAGCACAATGAGCATGATCGAATCAAATCCTAATTCATCCTGGATCTGTGACTTGGCGCTCACTGTTACATCCTTATTATATCCGGCAGAATTACGGAACATCTCAGTCACTATCTCTATGATCCTGTTCTCTGTCTCTTCTCTGCCAGGTCTGTTCATTTTCACTTCACATCCTATCGTCAAGAAGTCTATATGTTGATGCATGCCCACGCAAGCATCGCATATCTTGTGGATAATACACATTATCCATTTTATTATACACTAATACCGACGGCATTTCCATAGATAAAAACAAATTCGG
>CALWFS010000174.1 GCA_944377705.1 uncultured Mediterraneibacter sp.
GACTGAAAAATCTCTTCACAGATCCCGCTCTCCTTTGCAGCGCGTGCAAGCATTTCTTTATCGTACAGCTTAATGTCAAACGCTTCTGCTACCTTATATCCGATTTCTCTGCCTGCGCTTCCATATTCTCTGCCAATAGTAATGATCGTATTTGTTTTCATGATGACCCACTCTCCTTTACATGAGATGTTTGTGATTTTGCATAAAAAATATGCACTTGATCACTTTTTATATGACTATTATAACTAAAAACATCTGGTATTACAATCGAAAATTAAAATTTTCTATGACCTGCTGCGCAGCCGGTCCAGAATTGACACAAAATAATCCGGCAGAGGGGCGTCAAACTCCATATATTTTCCAGTTGAGGGGTGAGTGATTCCGAGGATCTTTGCATGCAGGGTCTGCCCCTCCAGCTTGAACGGACACTTTGCAGGTCCGTACACCGTGTCCCCTAAAATAGGGTGCCCGATACTCGCCATGTGAACACGAATCTGATGGGTACGTCCAGTCTCAAGCTCACACTCGATATAAGTGTAATCTCCAAACCGCTCCAAAACCCGATAATGCGTGACTGCTCTCCTGCCGTTGGGAGCTTTTGTACTCATTTTTTTGCGGTCTGCCGGATGGCGTCCGATCGGCGCGTTCACGGTACCTGCATCTTCTTTCAGATTGCCGTGAACCACAGCGTGATACCTGCGCGTAATACGATGATCTTTAAGCTCGTCTGCAAGGATCTGATGGGCCCGGTCGTTCTTGCAGACAAGGAGAGATCCTGTTGTATCCATGTCGATCCTGTGGACAATGCCCGGACGAAGTACACCGTTAATGCCGGAGAGACGGCTCCCGCAGTGATAGAGAACCGCATTTACCAGGGTATGACTGTAATGTCCCGGCGCAGGGTGCACGACCATCCCTTTGGGCTTATTTACCACCAGGATATCGTCGTCCTCATACAGGATGTCAAGGGGAATATCCTCGGGAAGGATATCAAGCGGCTCCGGATCCGGGATCTGTACACGGATCTCATCTCCTTCATTTACCTTGTAATTCGCCTTGACAGAGTTTCCGTTAACCAGGATTCCTCCTTCTTTTACAAGCTTCTGGATATAAGAACGGGAAAGGTCCTCAAGATTTGCGCTCAAAAATCTGTCGATCCTTTCCCCCTGATTTTCTGCTGTAAAATATAATTCCTGCATATCCGGCGCCTACCCTCTCTTTTCTCTGCTCAGAAAGCTGAAATCATCTTCCTCCCTGTAATAAAACAAAACAAGAAGAGCAAATATGATACATGCCGCTACAACGTAACAGTCCGCTATATTAAAGATCGGGAAATCGATCAGACGGAAATAGAAAAAATCGATCACATAGCCGAGACGGATCCGGTCGATCATATTTCCCACTGCTCCGGCGCATAAAAACACCGCGCATATCCGAAGAGGAAGATATCTCCGCTTTTCAGGCGTACGCAGATAAAAATAAACGATAACTCCGCATACGAGAACCGCCCCTGCCGCCAGAATAAACCTCATATCCTGCATCATCCCAAAGGCTGCGCCTCTGTTTTCGAGATAGCGCAGTTCAAATACCCCATTGATCACGACAAAAGGCGCCTGATCCTTTAATTTTAATACTGCCATATATTTTGTGAACTGGTCAAAAAAGAGCGCCGCCGCGAAACCAATCAGAGCCAATACACAGCCTGCGCCTGAAATTTTCATCCTGACTTTTGATTGTTTTGTCATATCCATATATCCATCCTTGAAGTCTGCCTTGTATTTATACATATTTACAGATCACGACCATGATCCGATTTTTTCGCGTGCGGGAACCGGAACTCTCAAAACGGAATTTCCCCATACCGCGAACTGATACCACGTCTCCTTCAGAGAGCTGATACCCGTTGCTGGTGACCAGGCGTCCGTTTACATAGACTTTAGCTCCCTCGATCAATCCGGTAAGGCGTGTGCGCGATGAGGAGAATGCAAGGGCGAGCAGGCTGTCCAGCCTGACGGACGCCACAGTTCCCCTGATTTCTTCGTAAGACGGCTCGTAGGAGACCTCACTGAACGGAATCTCTTCCACACGGACAGACGTATGACGTACCCTGGTAAGCTCCTTGGAGATCACGTCAGCCATATCCCTGTGGACAAAGATCAGCGCACGATCCCCGTCAATCAGGATGTCGCCGGTCTTGGACCGGTCGATCCCCAGATTAAGGACTGCGCCCAGATAATCACGATGGCTGAGCTCCTCGGCAAATTTTTTATTCAGAGGGAGTATCTTCAGGACACAGAAAGGATAACAGATATCCTCGGGCTCCGATTCCTTTTTCCCCCAACGCAAATAAAGAGCATCAGGGATAAATGCCGCCATCTGACGCTCTGCTGTGTCATACCCGCCAAAAGACACGAATCGTGTATACAGCTTGTCTTTTGGCAGCGTATGTAAAATATTCTGTTCATTCAGGTTCAGAAAATCTGAATACGTTATGATATCCCTCTGATATGCAGTTCTGGAAAGCTCGATAAAGCGTTTTTCCAGAAGCAGGACATCCTTTTCATTGTTTACGTCCTGCATAACAGATCAATATCTTCCTCTCACGCTGGGAGTCTCCATGGAACCGCCGAGCAGATCCTGAAGGTCACCTGAAATATCTACATTGGTAGGCGTAACAAGGAATATGTAATTTGAAATCTTCTGAAGATTTCCATTAATGGCAAACGTAGCTCCGGAAATAAAGTCAATGATTCTCTGTGCGATCTCAAGATCCATTCCCTCAAGATTCAGAATCACAGTACGACCTGAGAGCAGTGTCTCAGTGATCTCTCTGGAATCATCCACAGAAGACGGTTTTACAACACAGACTTCCATGTTTCCGCTCCTCTTGGCAGCGGGATGTCTCATCGGTGTTACTTTATTGCTTGCGGAAGGCTGATATTTCCTCTCCTCTTCCATATCAAAATCATCGAAATTATCATCTTTCGTATTTTTCTTTCCGAACAACGAACGGCGCTGAGGCTTCTCATCATATTCTTCCCCATCGTCAAGATATTCGTCATCATCATAGAAATCGTCATCATAATCATCATCATTCAATTTCATGATGTCCAGAAATTTATCAAATACACCCATTTTTACACTCCTATTCTTGCACGTCCAGGTCTGCGCGCAATTTATTTATTTCATACTCTCATCCAGAAAAACTGTATTAGATACTGTAATCTCTGGCACCAAAGATACCAGTCCCGACCCGGACCATAGTAGCCCCTTCTTCGATCGCGACCTCATAATCATTGGTCATCCCCATAGAAAGTATGCTCACAGTACCATTATCAATGTTTTTTTCCTTAATGTCAACATATAATTCATGTAAATTTGCGAAAATTTCACGATTTTTTTCTGGATTTTCAACAAAAGGTGCAATTGTCATCAGGCCCCTCAGTCTGATATGTGGGAACTGTACAATCTTTTCTGCCAGGGGAAGGACTTCAGAAATCCTTAATCCGAACTTACTCTCTTCTTCTGCCACATTTACTTCCAGCAGGATGTCCACAGTCTTTTCATGCTTTTGTGCCTCTTTCTCAATAACTTCCGCAAGCCTGAGAGAATCGACAGAATGGATCAGACTGACCTTATCAACAATATATTTTACCTTATTTGTCTGAAGGTGTCCGATCATATGCCACTCGACATCTCTTGGAAGCGCTTCATACTTCTCCCGGATCTCCTGAACCTTATTTTCTCCAAAAACACGCATGCCCAGATCATACGCTTCCTTTAACATCTCAACAGGCTTCGTCTTGCTGACCGCCACAAGGGTTACCTCGCCGCGGTCCCTGCCTGCCCGCCGGCATGCCTCCTGTATCTTCTCTTCTACCTCATGCAGATTTTCTCTGAGCATTTTTATTCCTCCTTTATTCAAAGAAAAACTATTGGAATACCACTTCCTCCGAACTCACGCTGGAGCCGTCCTGGACAATATGGTCATAATTATACAGTCCATAGCTGTCGCCTTCCCTGACGATATAGTACTCGTCATTTTCACACAGGATATCAACTTTTTTAAATACAGCATATCCCTTATTGATATTGTAAACACCCTGGAGGGATTTGCTCTTGCCCACAGTATAAGTGTCATTCGACTCCGGTTTGATAAGAATATCTCCTTCGCTGACGTCTTCTCTGCTGATACATACTTCCCCTTTCTCGGAGGAATCATAGACATTTACAGCCTGGAACGCCACGCTTCCGTCATCCTGTCGTACCATTACTCCGTCAGACGAGCTGTTTCCGCCGGATGTAATATAATCTTCCGGAATAATGTAAAACTTTTCTTCCACGACAGAAGATCTTGGTATCTTCAGCCCGCTCTCATCTTCAAGGATAAGTTCAATATTGAGATAGCGCTCTTCTGCGTACCGGATCATGGAATTGTCAAAATCAAGGCATCCGTAATAATCACCGTCTCTGGTCAGGATCGAAAAATCCGCCCACATAGTTTCGCTGTCTTTGTCGATTCGCACCTTCATGCTCATGGTTTGATTTTCTTCAGTCTGATTTTCTGTTTTGCCGCTGTTCCCATTGGCATCGGCTATCTCATCCTGAAATTGTTCTGCAGTCTCTCGGTCAAGCTGCACGATCACGGACCAGTCCTCACTCGTGATCAGCCGGCATACCGGATCACCTGACGAGATCTTCATC
>CALWFS010000175.1 GCA_944377705.1 uncultured Mediterraneibacter sp.
CATTGTCCCTGTTTTTGTCAAACGGATTGATGCTGTTAAGCAGGTTCTTTTCCCCAAGTTTCTCCAGCACGCGTCTCAGTTCCGGCTGGAATACGACCACGGCCGCAATGGCCAGAACATTGATGGACTGCGCCGCCAGGAAAAGGATTGTATGCATCTGAAAGATCCATGCCAAAAGGATAAACACTCCCAGCATGATAATGCCCCGGAGGAGCATCCATGCTTTAGTATTCTTGATCCACAGCATGATCTCATACACGATCACTGTAATGATCAGGATCTCGATAACATCCATAACCTGGATCCTGGGGAAATACATATCATGTGTATAATTGTCTATGAAATTTCTCAGCCAGTCTATCATACTGTGTGTCACCGCCTTGTTTATTTGTGCTTCTCCTTATCAATGCCCAGTTCTTTGCTCAGACTCCTTGTAAGGAGGATGTCCTCTGTGTTTCTGTTTTTGTTTCCCGTATCTTCCGTAATATGTTTCACCTGTTTCTTCGGTGCGGATACCCCTACCTTAGGAACTGCTTTTACATAATAATAGTATTCATCATCCTCAAACTGGATATTCTCTGTCCTTGAATAATCAACCGAGAAGAAAAGGAATTCCAGAACAAGTCCCAGCACGATCCCGAGAGCCGCGCTTCCCACGATCGACACATAGGAAATATTTCCTTCCAGGATCATATTCCCCGCCGCTGCAACGATAAGGCAGACCACAGAGCCCGATACAGATGCGACCTTCCACGCATTGCTGACAGCACGGCTTCGCACCACGTTCACCACAAGAATCCCGATCACTACTGCCATGATCATAAGCCACATTTCCTTGCTGCCGAGCACCTGCTTGGTAAAACTGGTCAGATTTGCCGCAATACCGTCAGCATCTGCACTCTTCAGCGCTGTTGCGGACCTTTTCACAAAATCTACCATATAGTAGGAGATCACTCCGCAGACTGCCGGGACGATCCATACCGGGGTGCCCATAAGACCGAAAGCAACCGGAATGACAAAGGGAATCTTCAGGCCGAATGCCAGAGCGGCAGCAAGGACCAGCCATGCTTTTTTAGGAGTGAATCTGAAATAAAAAATGTACATCAGAAGAAAGATGATCGCAGATACGATCGCGATCGGCAGTGACAACGCATAAAAATGCACCAGTATCAGCACTGTTGCTGCCATAACCATAACAATCATCGGAAGGAATGTACAGATCACAGCTAGCCCGATGGTACATATCACAGAAGATGCCATCTTCATAAACCCTATATTATAATTGATCAGCCCAAAAAGGAGCAGTCCCAGCATAAACTGGATTCCTTTCAGTATATAGATCGAATATGACGCATACAGCCTCTGCAGTTTTTCTCTCCAGACAAGTAATGTACTCATGATCTGTATATCTCCTTTTTCTTACTCATTTTCTCAAGACGCGATATGTCCCGCAGATACTTCTTCACCCTCTGCTTGGCGCGGATATGCTTTTTGGAATAAAAATTTCCTGCCCCGATCCCATAGAAGATCACAAGCACAAGATAGAGCGCCAGTGCAACAGCACCCAAAAAGACCAGCCGCATGATGGTGGCCCCCTCTAAAAGCGCTTCTCCGAAGCAAAGAAAGAGAATCCCTCCCAGCAGAACGTATCCTGCCGTAATCCAGATCAGGGTAACCCATGTATTCAAGCTGGCATAATCTTTCTTATAATAACTGGTAATCTTCAGGTCTTCTTCCCCGTACTCTTTTTCATAAATCGCAGCCTTCGTCATCAGGCGTATTTTTCTTTTATCTAACATAACGCTTTTTACACGTCCTTCCTATGTATTCGGCTTCTTCTAATTTCAGTCCATTATGTTTTAGTATATCATACAGTCAGATGCCTTGTCCAATGCTTATAGTCAAAAAGTATACATTTCGACATCCCGCTTTTTTGAGCATTTTTGCCGCCTTTTCACCAGTTGCGCCCGTTGTATAAATATCGTCTATAAGAAGTACATTTTCACAGGCGTCCCATCTGCGGGACACTCCAAACGCGCCCTGAAGGTTTGCGGCTCTGCCGTTGGGATCCAGCTGCTTCTGCGGCACTGTCCTCCTGATCCGGAAGAGGACATCTGTCCGGCATGGTATCCCGGTCAGGTCTGCCAGTTCCCGTGCGATGACTTCGGACTGATTAAACCCTCGCTGCCGCTTTCTGGACGCATGGAGAGGTATTGGTATGATCTCATCGATCTCCCAACTCCTGATCTGTCCTCTATATTGTCGTTCCAGCTCAGCGGCAAAAATCCTTCCCCAGTTCCTTTTGTTCTTGTATTTAAACCGGTATACAGCGCCTGAGACAGGATCACTGTGAAGCCAGAGTCCCCGTCCCTGGTCTATGGAGGAGTCACGCCGCCCGCAGGCCCGGCAGTATTCCTGAGTCTCATTCTCGATGGGCTTCCCGCACCGCATGCAGCGAGGTTCACTGATATAAACGATTTTTCTCCTGCATGAAGGGCAGATCCCTTCTGAAAAAAGCTTTCCGCAGAACGGGCAGACCGGCGGATAGAGAAGATTTAGAAAACCATCACATATGTTCCTTATACCCCGCTTTCCCCTCTGACCCGCCTTGCCTAAAGACCGTCTCTGAATTCCCGGATCCTCTCTGCCAGGCTCGTATATCTTGCCTGTTCGTTTTTGTTTTGTATCATTTCCTGAAATACTGTATCACTCCCTATGATAGTAAGGCACTTTTTTGCCCTCGTCACTGCCGTATACAATAGATTCCGATTATAGAGAAGTCTTGGTCCCTGCAGAAGCGGGATGATCACCGCAGGATATTCACTTCCCTGAGACTTGTGCACCGTGATGGCGTAGGCAAGTTCCAGTTCTTCCACCGCATCAAAACCATACTTTACTTTTCTCGCCTCGTCAAATTCTACCTCTATTGTCTCCGTGTACTGGTTGATCTCCATGATCACTCCCATATCCCCGTTGAACACGCCCACGCCTTTATCCACAGTAAGGCCGAACTTTGTCGTGACCTCCCACTCCAGCTGATAATTATTTTTGATCTGCATGACTTTGTCCCCCTCCCGAAACAGACGGCCATTGATCTCTTTTTCCGCCTTCTTCGGATCCTGGGGATTCAGGTACCGCTGAAGGATCGTGTTCAGCCGCTCCACTCCCAGAAGCCCCTTTCTCGTCGGTGTCATAACCTGGATTTCACTGGGCTGAGCGCCCACATACCGGGGCAGCTTCTTCTGGATGAGCATAATGGTCACCCCGATGATCGTATCCGCGTCCTGACGCCGGAGGAAAAAGAAATCACGGCTTTTATTGTCAAGGACCACCGGCTCTCCTGCATTGATCTTATGAGCGTTCACCACAATGCCGCTCTCCCCTGCCTGGCGGAAAATCCGCGTCAGAGTCACCACAGGAAAGCATTCTGATGTAATAATGTCTTTGAGCACACTCCCAGGTCCCACTGAGGGGAGCTGGTCCACATCCCCTACAAGCACAAGCCTGGTCCCCGGTACTACTGCTGAGAGCAGGGCGTGCATCAGAGGGAGATCTACCATGGACATCTCGTCAATGATGATCACATCTGCTTCCAGAGGATTCTGCCGATTCCGCATAAAACCGCCTGCGCTTTCTGTCTCCTCCGGATTTACGTTCACCTCTAAAAGCCGGTGGATGGTCTGCGCCTCATAACCCGTAGCCTCGGTCATACGCTTTGCCGCGCGTCCGGTGGGAGCGGCAAGAAGAAGGCTCATGCCCTCGCTCTCAAAGAACCGGATCATTGTATTAATCGTCGTCGTTTTTCCCGTACCGGGACCGCCGGTAAGAACAAGGAGCCCGTGCTTGATGGATTCAATAACCGCCTTATGCTGCATCACATCCAGTTCGATCTGCTCTGCCTCTTCCACTTTCCTCAGCCTTCGCTCCATCATATCTTCCGGCATTTCACAGTCAATATTCAGGTCATGGAGCATTTTCGCCGTATTCAGTTCCAGATAGTAATAGTGAGAAGGATAGATCCGAATCCCATCCTCGCATTCCTTCATCACAGTCTTTTTCTCAATGCACAGATCCATCACGTGTTTGCTGATGTCCTGGATCTCCACGCCAAGCAGTTCACCTGCCCGTCGGATGAGCACATCCTCCGGAAGATATACATGTCCCTCTCCCACCGCCTGCTGCAGCGTATAGAAAAGCCCGCTTTTGATTCTGTAATCAGAATCCGTATGTATCCCGATTCGGGCAGCGATCTCGTCAGCCGTCTTAAACCCTACCCCCTCAATATTATCTGCCAGCTGATAAGGATTTTCTTCCAGAACTTTGTATACACGCATACCATAATACTGGTATATTTTCGCCGCAAGTCTCGTGGAAATCCCATATTTCTGAAGGTAGATCATTGCTTTTCGCATATCCTTCTTCTCTTCCACCTGCTCTGCGATCTCCCGCGCCTTTCTCTCGCTGATTCCCTTGACTTCTGCGAGGCGCTCCGGCTCTTCCTCAATAATACGGAAGGTATCTTCTTTAAACTTCTTGACGATTCTCCCTGCAAGGGCAGCCCCTACGCCTTTGACAGCGCCGGAACCAAGATACCGTTCGATGGATACCAGATCCTCGGGTTCCTTCACCACATGGGAGGACACCTTGAGCTGCGTCCCATATACATTGTGATTCACATACTCTCCCGTCAACTCCAGCATTT
>CALWFS010000176.1 GCA_944377705.1 uncultured Mediterraneibacter sp.
CACAGCCGGAGCCGAGATCTTTCCGATTAAGGCTTCATATCCGTTCTCTGCCGCGATCTTCTTCATCTCACGGATATGTACAGAATCCTCGTAAAAATTGCGGGTGCACTTTCCCATGCACGGGTGAGCGCAGATCGTTCCCGTAATGAACGGAAGCGGATTTTTCTCTGTGATCACCTTCAATGCCTCTTCGTATTTCTCCGCCTTCACAAGCTGCAGATACGCCGGGATATCCTGATGGATGGGACAGCCCTCTTTGCACGGAGCTATAAAGCAGTCCAGAAGCGGAACCTGTTGCTTCATCTTTCGCGACGGGAGCGGTTTCACTGCCTTCACATGATAAGGGCTCACCTTTGCGTCTTCTGCCAGCCTGGCTGTCATCTCCGCGCTGACGCCTGTAAACACATCGTTCTCTTTCTCCAGGAGAGCCGCCATCTGCGCCGTCCTGTCGTACCCGCCAGGTTTGAGCAGTGTAGTGGCAACTGTGACCGGCCAGATCCCGGCGTCCACAATGCCCCTGATATTATGGAAATCCGCACCGCCTGAATAGGAGATCCTCAGTTTTCCGTCAAATTCCTCCGCCAGCTTCGCTGCAAGGGAAATGGACAGGGGATACAGGGACTTCCCTGACATATACATTTCCTCGCTGGGGAGCTCGTTCTGCTTCACATCCACAGGGAAGGTATTCGTGATCTTTACGCCGAACTCCAGATTTCTCTCCTGACAGACTTTCATCAGCCGGTTCAGCATGGGGACAGCATCCTCCCACTGGAGGTCATCCTTAAAGTGGAAATCCCCGAACGCCACATAGTCATATCCCATGTCATCCATTGTCTTTCTCGCGAACTCATATCCCAAAAGAGTCGGATTGCACTTGATAAACGTGTGGAATCCTTTCTCCGTGATCAGGTACATGGCGATTCGCTCGATCTCCTGGGGCGGACATCCGTGGAGCGTGGAGATCGTCACGGAGTTGCAGATATCACCAGATATACTTTCGATATCTTCTTTCGTCACATGTTCGAACTGATCGGCGTGCTCAAGGAGATACGCCCGGCAGGATTTAAACACATCGGAATCCTGAGCGTGCTTCATGGTATTTAAGAAATTGTCGATCTTCTCGGACTGGATGCCCGCCAGATCGTAGCCCACGCTGATGTTGAACTGGAATCCGTCCATGCTCCCGAGGCCGAATTCCTTTGCGGCGACTTTGCAGAGGAACCATGCCTTAATATACTCTTCCATTGCCTCCGGCACATACAGCTCGGTGGACCATTCGCAGTTATAACACTCGTCGTCCGCCTTGATACACGGCTTGTTCACGCAGGCGGACAGCTCCGCGCCGTCCATAACCTGCACGGTCTTCAGCTCAAAGAAACGGCTGCCCGTGTAATATGCCGCCACGATATTCTGCGCCAGCTGGGTGTGGGGTCCCGCGGCGGGACCGATCGGCGTCTCCAGCATCCGCCCGAAAATCGTCCTTGTATATTTCTCATCTGCTCGGTACGCATGGCGGGCTCCAAAGACTGTCCCGTATTTTTTATGTTCTGTCAGAGTCCAGTCAAGAAGCTGGTCAAACGACATTGGTCTCATAATATCACTCATGAATTTCTCCTCCTATTCCAGAGTCAGATTTTATGCCGCCGCGTCCGGTTTGTCCTTCGGCAGGATCAGGTTCAGGATCACAGCGAAGATCGTCGCCAGCACCACAGGCGAGGATGCAAAGGTATTGTTAATAATAGACTGGAAGCTCTCCAGGCTCATGCTCATGTTCAGGGCGCTGTGGATACTCTCTGTCATCTGGTTTAAACAGCCGCTGTTCAGAGAGACGCCCATGCCGATGGCAATGGAAAGTCCTGCAACTGTGGTATTGCGGTATGTCAGCTTCTCTGTCACGAGAAGCTTAATGCCAGTCATTGCAATGGACGCAAACACAGACGCCACCGCTCCGCCGAGCACGCACTGAGGGATCGTCCGCAGCAATGCGGAAAACTTGGGGATCAATCCCGCCACAAGAAGGATCACCGCTGCAGCAGAAAATACTCTTCTCGCCACAACCCTTGTGGATCCGACAATACCTACGTTCTGACTGTAAGTCGCCGTTGGCGGGCATCCGAACAGAGCGCCCACCATATTGCTGACACCGTATCCGATGATACCGCCGTTTAACTCATCATCAGTGGGAAGACGGTCCATGCCTCCTGTTGTCGTGGCGGAAAAATCTCCCATCGCCTGGATCGAGTTGACCAGGAATAAGATCGCCAGAGGCAGGATCGCCGAGATATCGAATTTCATCCCAAAGGCAAGCGGCATGGGAATCTGGAACCAACCTGCAGATGAAAGGGCGGAGAAATCCACCATCCCGAAGCAGAGAGCCACAACATAGCCGCAGAGAAGTCCGATCAGGATGGACGCCAGCTTAAAGAGTCCCCTGCCGTAATGGTTCAAAAGGACAACAATTCCCAGCGTGATGAAGGCTACCAGCCAGTTCTGCCAGGAACCATAAACAAGCGCCGCTGTTTTTCCCTGCTGTTCCACGATCAGCTCATATGTATTGGAAGAGTTTCCTGCCATGTAGTTGATTGCTGTGCTGTAAAGCGAAAGTCCGATCGCCAGGATCACTGTCCCGATCACGAGCGGCGGGAATACTTTCCGGATCTGACGGATAAAAAGTCCTACAAAGATCGCCACGATTCCGCCGATGATCATCGCGCCGAATATGGTATTTACATCCTTTGCCTGAGCAGCGATCGCTGTCATAGTCGGAACATATGCAAAGCTGACGCCGATAATGACCGGCAGACCGCTGCCCAGTTTGATCTTCTGCGCATATAACTGTAAAAGTGTGGAAAGCGCGGCAAACACAAGGGACACCTGGATCAGCAGACCCATATCTACATTCCCTCCCGCATTGTTTGCCGCGTTCGCGACCAGGATCGCCGGAGTCACACATCCGACAACTGCTGCCAGTACGTGCTGCGCCGCCAGGGGAAGCACCTGTCCCATTGACGGCTTCCCTGCCCATTTAAATAACTCGGAATTATCACGTTTCAGTTTTGTATCACTCATTTTTATTCACCCAATATTGCCCCCGGCAGATACAATGCCGGGCCCTTCCTTATTTTTAGTATGTTTTCCCGTTCTTCTCACCCGTTGATCCGGGCTGCCAATTCTGCTGCCGCCTGCCGGCAGTCTGCCATGACCTTCGCCTCATCGATCTGGGTCAGCCGCCTGTCCTTCATCAGGACTTTTCCGTTTGCAACTGTTGTCACAACATCATGTCCTGTCACGCCAAACACGAGATGCCCGTTGATATTGTTCTCATTCATCGGAGTCAGAGGGTCATACGCCACAATGATCACATCCCCTGACGCGCCCTCTTTCAGCACGCCCAGCTCCGGCTTAAAGTACCTGCCTGCGATCTTTGCGTTGTTTTCAAACAGCATCTGCGGGACTTCCGCCCATGCCGCGCCGGGGTCGCACAGGTGATGCTTATGCAGCACGTTCGCCACTTTAAAGGACTCCATCATGTCATGGGTATATCCGTCTGTTCCCAGCCCGGTCAGGATCCCTCTGTGCACGAGCTCCATTGCAGGCGGGCAGCCGCATGCATTGCCCATGTTGGACTCCGGATTATGTACGACCATGGTATCTGTCTCTTTGATCAGATCCATCTCATGAGGATTAATATAGATACAGTGACCAAGCAGTGTCTTCTCCCCCAGAATCCCATGATCCATCAGGCGGTCCACGATCCGTTTCCCATAATGCTTCAGGCAGTGGTGGAGGTCCTCGATCCCCTCGGCAACATGAATGTGGTATCCCGCTTCATCCGGCTTGTTCGCCGCCGCCAGTTCAAACGTCTCATCCGAGATCGTAAACTGCGCGTGCATCCCCATCATGCCGGCGATCATCCCGCTCTCGTCTTTGAGCGCGTGCCGGATAAACTCTGCATTCTCCATCACGGACGCTCTCGCCTTGTCCATGCCGTCGCGGTCTGATATCTCATAACACAGGCAGGACCTTACCCCGGTCTCCTTCGCAGCCTTTTCGATCTCAAAAAGAGAACCTTCGACCGAGCCGAAGCTTGCGTGATGATCAAAGACCGTGGTCACCCCGTTTTTGATACAGTCCACATAAGTCGCCATAGCGCTTAAATAAGTGTCGTGGAGTGTAAGGTTCCGGTCAATGGTCCACCACATTCCGTCCAGGATATCAAGGAATCCCTTCGGGTCGTATCCCCTTATGGAAAGCCCTCTTGCAAACGAACTGTAAATATGCTCATGTACATTGATAAAAGCAGGCATGATCAGACCGCCTTTTGCATCGATATATTCGGCGTCAGGAAATGCCGATCTGATATCCTGCGTCTTCCCGATCCTGCAGATCTTTGTGTCTTCGATCGCGACCGCGCCGTCTTCGATGAACGGACATGAGGCGTCTCTTGTAACTACTCTTCCATTACCTAAAACCAGCATCATTTCTTCTCCTTTTTTATTATTTTACACACATCTGCAAAGTCACACTCTCTCCATTTTCTGTGCACTTCGCATATAAATACACTTTTCTTCTTATAGAATACCATCAAATATATATAAATGCAACAAGAATTCTAATTATTTTTTAGGTTACCTAAAAATTTTTTAGAAAAACTATTGACTCTCATTTTTTTTATGCTATGATGGGTTTAG
>CALWFS010000177.1 GCA_944377705.1 uncultured Mediterraneibacter sp.
AGACAGCGGGCGTAAGCTGCATCATCGCTGAGACATTTGCAAGAATCTTCTACCGCAACGCGATCAATATCGGTCTTCCGATCATTGAATGTCCGGAGGCGGCGAGGGGGATCGAAGCAGGCGATGAAGTGGAAGTGGACTTTGACAGTGGAAAGATCTATGACCGCACAAAGGGAACAGAGTATCAGGGACAGCCGTTCCCGGAATTCATGCAGAGGCTGATCGCGGCCGGCGGACTTGTGAATTATATAAACAGTAAGAAAAAATAACAGGAAATAGAGCGGAAGGGATGCTGTACAGGCGTGCGGCACCCCTTTTCGGCTATGGAAAGGAAAAAATCTATGACCAGTGAAAAGGAGATAAAGGGAAAAGTGTCAGCGCTTTTGCCAATCGGTGTTTTTCTCGTGATCTTTCTCGGTGCAGGTATTGTATTTAACGATTTTTACGCTATGCCTGCTATCGTGGCATTCCTGATCGCCCTGTTTGTCGCGTTCCTGCAGAACCGGAAAGTGGGATTCCAGGATAAGATCCGGCTGATCGCCGAAGGGGTAGGAGAGGAAAATATTATCACAATGAGTCTGATTTTTCTCTGCGCCGGGGGATTTTCCGGGGCGGTTACAGCAGCCGGCGGAGTAGACAGCACTGTGAATCTGGGTCTGTCTCTGATTCCGGCGCATTTTGTGGTGGCGGGGCTTTTTGTGATTGGCTGTTTTATTTCTGTGTCCATGGGTACATCCATGGGAACAATTGCAGCCCTTGCCCCGATTGCGGCAGGGATCAGCCAGCAGACCGGGTTTTCTATGGCGGTTTGCACAGCAGCGGTCGTCTGCGGGGCGATGTTCGGAGATAATCTGTCCATGATCTCTGATACGACGATCGCAGCTGTCAAGACCCAAGGCTGCGAGATGAAGGATAAATTTAAGGCGAATTTCCTGATTGTACTCCCCGCGGCTGTAATAACCGTAGTCTTTTTCTGGCTTGTCACCGGAGGAATGAGTTATGAGTTCAAAGAGATCGGGGATTACAATCTCCTTGAGGTAGTGCCGTATCTCGTAGTCCTTGTGGGAGCCCTTATCGGGATCAATGTATTTGTAGTGCTTATCGGCGGCATCGTTATTTCCCTTATTGTCGGAGTGGGAACTGGAAACATAGCCCTCTCGGAAATGTTTACCGTAGTGGGCGACGGCGTGACTTCCATGTACGATATCACAGTGATTTCGATCATCGTGGCATGTATCGTGTCTCTTGTGCGGGCAAACGGAGGAATCCAGTTTATCCTGGAACTGATCCGAAGCCGGATCCGGGGGAAGAGAGGCGCCCAGGCGGGAATCGCTTTTCTGGCATTTCTGGTAGACCTGTGTACCGCGAACAATACAGTTGCTATCGTGATGTCCGGCCCCATTGCAAAAGAGATCAGCGATGAATACGGCGTGGACCCGAAGCGTTCCGCATCGCTGCTTGATATGTTTACTTCTGTGGGACAGGGGCTGATCCCGTATGGGGCGCAGCTTTTGTCCGCGGCTACGCTGACAGGACTGACTCCTTTCGATATGCTTCCTTATCTGGTGTATCCTATGCTGATGGCAGTGTGCGGGATCGCGGCCATCATTTTGAGCGGAAGGCGGAAGAATTCTTAAATTGCGAACCACTGCGACCTGTGTTATAATACCATGCAGCAGAGAGTCCGCGCGGTCTGTGCGCTTGTCAAGTTTCAGGCCGGCCCGGAGAAAGAAAAAGAGGTAAAATGATGAATCTATTATACAACAGTACAAGAAATGCAGAGAAAAAGATTACGGCGTCCCAGGCCATACTGAAAGGGCTTGCCAATGACGGAGGGCTTTTCGTCCCGGAGTATATCCCGAAGCTTGATGTGACAATGGAAGAGCTTAAGGGGATGTCTTATCAGGAGACTGCTTATGAAGTGATGAAGCAGTTCCTCACTGATTTTACAGAGGAAGAGCTGAAACACTGCATCAACAGTGCCTATGATTCCAAGTTTGATACAGAGGTGATCGCCCCGCTTGTGAAAGTGGAGGATACTTATCATCTGGAACTGTTCCATGGCGCGACCATCGCTTTTAAGGATATGGCGCTTTCCATCCTGCCCCATCTTCTTACAACGGCGGCAAAGAAAAACGATGTCACAAAGGAAATCGTGATTCTGACAGCGACATCAGGAGATACGGGAAAAGCGGCTCTTGCAGGGTTTGCAGATGTCCCGGGAACAAAGATCATCGTGTTTTACCCTAAGGGCGGCGTGAGCAGGATCCAGGAACTGCAGATGGTGACCCAGAAGGGAGAGAATACATCTGTTGTGGCAATCCACGGCAATTTTGACAATGCGCAGAGCGGAGTCAAAGAGATATTTGAGGACAAAGAACTGGAAAAAGAGCTTGCGGCAGCAGGATATCAGTTCTCATCGGCAAACTCCATTAACATCGGGCGTCTTGTACCTCAGGTGGTATATTATGTTTATGCCTATGCAAAGCTGCTTGAAAATGAGGAGATTACAGCAGGTGAGGAGCTCAATGTGACTGTTCCTACAGGGAATTTCGGAAATATTCTCGCCGCATACTATGCAAAACAGATGGGAGTGCCGATCGGAAAACTGATCTGTGCTTCCAATGAAAATAAGGTGCTTTTTGACTTCTTCCAGACAGGTGTATATGACAGAAACCGTGAGTTTATCCTGACGTCATCTCCGTCCATGGATATCCTGATCTCCAGCAACCTGGAGCGTCTGATCTATACAATCGCGGGACAGGATGCAGAGAAGGATGCACAGCTGATGGCGCGGTTAAAGGACAAGGGAGCGTACGAGATCACTCCGGAAATGCGGGAGAAACTGGCAGATTTCGCCGGCGGCTACGCAACGGAGGAAGAGTGCCGTGACACCATCAGGAAGACATATGAGGATACGGGATATGTGATGGATACCCATACTGCCGTGGCTGCGGCTGTATGCGCAAAGTACCGCGGGGGCAGCGGAGATGCCCGGAAGTGCCTTGTGGCTTCTACGGCAAGTCCGTACAAGTTTATTCACAGTGTGATGAGCGCGATCGATGAAAAGTATGCGTCGGCGGACGAATTTGACCTGATCGATGAGCTCAGCAGGATCTCAGGGACAGAAGTCCCGAGGGCGATCGAGGAGATCCGCAGCGCAGAGATCAGACATCGCCGTGAATGTGATGCGGACTGTATGAAAGAGACAGTAAAAGAAATCCTTGGAGTATAGGACATGCGGCTGTGAGCAGGAGGAGTGAACACCATGGAAAATATGAACAGCATTTGGGGATTTATCGGAATTATCGTATTTGCCTGTGGCATTTACGCGATCTATTCCTATATAAAGATGAAAAAAGACGGGGAGATCAATGCCTCTATTCTCCTCGGAAAAGATTATACGTATAAGACATGTAAGGATAAGGACGGGTATATTAAAAAGGTGGGTCCCGCGCTTCTGGTGTTCGGGCTTACAGCTCTTATTTACGGGATCCTTGATATGATCCACTGCTATGTATATTCGATGGCAGTTGTGGACACGGTGGGAATGATCATATTTTTTGTGGTGCTTGTATGGTTTGCAGTTTATACATCAAGACTGAGGAATAAATATTTCTGATCAGTCAGATTGTAAAAAGAGGTTATGATAAGATAGAGGAAGGGCTGGTTTTGAAATCAGCTCTGTCTGAATTATTAAAGCACAATAAAATGCAGGATTTTAAAAAGAATCCTGCATTTTATTGTGTAGAGGCATCGATTTTTCTCGATTTGTTTTTAAGAGGATGAATTTTATTGAATAACAACTTTCAATTAATAGTAAAGTTTGGAAAGATTATTATTGATTTTTTGTCAATTCTTCTGTATAATCAAAAGTACGCCGGTGTCAGACGGGATTTCGAAGTTCTGACAGGTAAGATTATAGAAAGAAAGAGGTAGAGCGTAACATGTCAAAGATTGATTTAACTAAGTACGGTATCACAGGAACTACAGAAATCGTTCACAATCCTTCTTACGAGACATTGTTTGAAGAAGAGACGAACCCGAATCTGGAAGGTTTTGACAAAGGTCAGGTAAGCGAGCTTGGCGCTGTCAATGTTATGACAGGTATTTATACAGGGCGTTCCCCGAAAGACAAATACATTGTAATGGATGAGAACTCCAAAGATACAGTATGGTGGACATCTGACGAATATAAGAACGACAATCATCCGGCTTCTGAGGAAGCATGGGCTACTGTGAAAGAGATTGCAAAGAAAGAGCTCTCCAATAAGAGACTCTTTGTCGTAGATGCATTTTGTGGCGCCAATAAAGACACACGCATGGCGATTCGCTTTATTATGGAAGTGGCATGGCAGGCTCACTTTGTTACAAATATGTTTATTCAGCCGACTGCTGAGGAGCTTGAGAACTTTGAGCCGGATTTCGTTGTTTACAACGCATCGAAAGCGAAGGTTGAGAATTACAAAGAGCTGGGTCTGAACTCAGAGACTGCGGTTATGTTCAATATTACAAGCCGTGAGCAGGTAATCGTGAATACATGGTACGGCGGAGAGATGAAGAAAGGTATGTTCTCTATGATGAACTATTATCTTCCGCTCAGGGGCATCGCTTCCATGCACTGCTCTGCAAACACAGATATGAACGGAGAGAATACAGCAATCTTCTTCGGACTTTCCG
>CALWFS010000178.1 GCA_944377705.1 uncultured Mediterraneibacter sp.
GTTGAGAAACGAAAGAGATGAAGAGGTGGATTTATGAGTAGTCATGTAGTGATACCGGTGCTGATATCGTTTGCCATCAGCCTTGTGCTGGGGCCGGTAGTCATTCCTTTTTTGCGGAAACTGAAGATGAAACAGACTGAGCGCGTGGAAGGAGTACAGTCTCATTTGAAAAAAGCAGGAACCCCGACCATGGGCGGTATCATGATCCTGATTTCTGTGATCGTGACCTCCCTGTTTTATGTGAAGGACTACCCGAAGATCATTCCGGTCCTCTTTCTGACGGTCGCGTTTGGGCTGATCGGATTTCTGGATGACTATCTTAAAGTGGTGCTGAAGCGTTCCGACGGTTTGATGCCCATGCAGAAGATGGCGCTCCAGATCGTGGTCACAGCGATCTTTGCTTTCTATCTGGTAAAAGTGGCGGATATCCCGCTGACCATGCTGGTGCCGTTTTCCAGCGGCTATTACCTGGATCTTGGCTGGGTGGCGGTTCCGGTTATGTTTGTAGCTGTGATCGGAACAGTCAATGGGACGAATTTCACAGACGGACTGGACGGTCTTGCTTCCAGCGTGACAGTGCTGGTGGCAACGTTCTTTACCGTGGTGGCTGTCGGGACAGAGAGCGGCATCGAACCGATCACCTGCGCGGTAGTAGGAGCCCTGCTCGGGTTTTTGCTTTTCAATGTATATCCGGCGAGCGTATTTATGGGGGATACGGGTTCCCTTGCCCTGGGCGGTTTTGTTGCAGGGACGGCATACATGCTTCAGATGCCGCTGTTTATCATTATCGTCGGATTCATTTACCTGGTAGAAGTGGCATCGGTTATTATCCAGGTCACATATTTTAAAAAGACAGGCGGAAAGAGAATCTTTAAGATGGCCCCGATCCATCATCATTTTGAGCTGTGCGGATGGTCGGAGACAAGAGTTGTCGCCGTATTTTCCATAATCACGGCGCTTCTCTGCCTGATCGCATTAATGGGGGTATAACACAATGGTGGAGATGAAAGGGAAAAAGGTACTTGTATTTGGATCTGGCATCAGCGGGGAGTCGGCAGCCGGACTCCTTCTGCGGGAAGGGGCTCAGGTAATTCTGTATGACGGGAATGAGAAGCTGGACGCAGAGGAGATCGAAAAGAAGATAAGAGAAAGTCTGAATGGGGCGGCGTCAGAGCAGAGCTCTGCGGCCGGGGCAGAACTTAGGGTGGTGCTGGGTGAGCTGCCGGAAGGACTTCTGGATGAGGTCTCCCTGACAGTGATGAGCCCGGGTGTCCCGACAGACCTTCCCGTCGTGGACAGGATGAAAGAGGCGGGGATTCCTGTATGGGGAGAAATCGAACTTGCCTATGTGCTTGGAAAAGGAGATGTCCTTGCGATTACGGGGACAAACGGGAAGACGACTACCACAGCCCTTCTGGGACAGATCATGCAGAACTGGAAGGAGAGCGCCTTTGTGGTGGGCAATATCGGGACTCCGTATACAAGCATCGTGCTAGAGACAAAGGAGGATTCTGTGATCGTGGCAGAGATGAGCAGTTTCCAGCTTGAGACAGTACATACTTTCCGCCCGAAAGTGAGCGCGATACTTAATATCACTCCGGATCATCTGAACCGCCATCATACGATGGAAGCATATATTGCTGCAAAGGAGAGGATCGCGGAGAATCAGACAGAGAGAGATGCCTGCGTGCTGAATTATGAGGATGACGTCCTCCGGGAATTCGGAGAAAAGGTATCTGCGGATGTTCTATATTTCAGCAGCCGGCGTAAACTTAAAAGAGGTGTGTATCTGGACGGGACCACCATTGTCTGTAATGTGGATGAGGAAATCCAGGTCTGCGATGTCAGCGAGCTTCAGATCCTGGGCACGCATAACCACGAAAATGCCATGGCAGCAGCTGCTATGGCGTATGCGTACGGCACTCCGATGGAAGTGATACGGAAGACGTTAAAGGAATTTGCCGGGGTAGAGCACCGGATCGAGTTTGTGGCAGAGAAGGGCGGGGTCGCCTACTACAATGACTCTAAAGGCACGAATCCGGATGCGGCGATACGCGGGATCCGGGCGATGAACCGTCCCACAGTGCTGATCGGCGGCGGCTATGATAAGCAGTCATCTTATGAGGAATGGATCCGGGCATTTGACGGGAAAGTAAAGAAGCTGGTTCTGATCGGGGCGACCCGGGAAAAGATTGCTGAGACAGCGGAAAGACTTGGTTTCACGGATATTGTGATGGCAGATACATTTGAGGAAGCTTTTGAGAAATGTGTAGAATATGCACGGCCCGGGGATGCGGTGCTCCTTTCGCCTGCATGCGCGAGCTGGGGAATGTTTAAAAATTACGAAGAACGCGGAGATAAATTCAAAGAACTAGTAAAACAGTTGTAGGGAGTGGAGTTTATTGGAGCGTTCCAAAAGGAAAAGGCGGTATGACGAGACGATGGTGGCTGTGATCCTGGTCCTTGTGGCGATCGGTCTCGTGGTGCTTTACAGCACCAGCGCCTACAACGGCAGAGTGAAATTCCATGATCCGCTGTATTATGTAAAAAAGCAGGGCTTTGCTACTTTGCTTGGTCTTTTCGGAATGATAGTCATCGCGCGGATTGACTACCACAAATGGATACCTCTTGCTGTTCCTGGATATCTGACAGCGATTGCCCTTTCCGTGGCCGTGATGCTGTTCGGAGATGAGTATAACGGGTCCAAAAGATGGCTGTCTTTGGGCCCTTTTTCATTTCAGCCCTCGGAGTTCGCCAAGGTAGCGGTCATCCTTTTCCTTGCGTGGCTGGTAAGCAAAAATGTCCGGCGGATGCACAGGTTCAGGACGCTTATCCTTATGATGCTGCCTGTGCTGCCGGTGGTCGGGCTGGTGGGCGCGAGCAACTTGAGCACTGCAATCATCATACTGGGGATTGCGGTAGTACTCATCTTTGTGGCAAGCCCGAAATATTCACAGTTCATCTGGATGGGAAGCGCCGGGATCGCCTTTATGGCGGTGTTTCTTGCCATGGAGAGCTACCGGCTGGAGCGGATCGCGATCTGGCAGCATCCGAAAAAAAAAAAAAAAGGCTATCAGACGCTCCAGGGGCTTTACGCTATAGGAAGCGGCGGTCTCTTTGGAAGAGGGCTTGGAAACAGCGTGCAGAAACTGGGCTTCCTTCCTGAGGCGCAGAATGACATGATCTTTTCTATTATCTGCGAGGAACTGGGGCTGATCGGGGCAGGGATTATCATCCTTCTGTTCCTGATTCTGATCTGGCGCCTGTTTGTAATCGCAACAAGGACGTCAGACCTTCTGGGAGCCCTCATCGCTGCAGGAGCCATGGCACACATGATGATCCAGGTCATCCTGAACATCGCTGTTGTGACAAACTCCATCCCCAACACAGGGATCACACTCCCGTTTATCAGCTATGGAGGAACATCCGTTATGTTCCTCCTCATGGAAATGGGACTTGTACTAAGCGTATCAAGTCTGGTAGAATGAAATAACCAGTTCAGCCATGTACATCTCTGCGCACACAAACCATGCTCGCATGGTTTTGGGTGCAGAGATGTACATGGGGTGAGCGCCCGATCATGAGCAAAACAGCGGCGAAAGCCGCAGTAAGCACGGAGTGCGGTTTTGCGAATGGCGCGGCTGAACGGACGGACGCGTCAGACAGCGGCGAAAGCCGCAGTAAGCACGGAGTGCGGTTTTGCGAATGGCGCGGCTGAACGGACGAAGGAGGCATTTGGATGAAGAAAAGAAAGCACAA
This sequence comes from uncultured Mediterraneibacter sp., assembly GCA_944377705.1. Classification (GTDB taxonomy): domain Bacteria; phylum Bacillota; class Clostridia; order Lachnospirales; family Lachnospiraceae; genus Mediterraneibacter. The sequence goes on from CALWFS010000178.1 coordinate 3,760, forward strand.
AAAGATAAGGGTATGGCTGATCGTTGTCTCGATTATCGTCTCACTTGCAGTCCTGGCGGCTGCGGCTGTATTTTTATTTCGGACGCGCTCCTTTGTAGTGGAAGGAAATTCTTATTATGGAGAGAATACGATCACGACATGGATCCAGAATGACAGGTTTTCTGTAAATTCATTATATATTCTGGCAAAATATAATTTTACGGACGCAGATCTTCCATCAGGGGTGGAGAGTATGAAAATTTCCCTGAAAAATCCGTGGACGGTCAAGGTCACTGTGAAAGAAAAGGAAATGGCAGGATATGTGGACTATGAGGGGGCATATCTGTATTTTGACGAGGCAGGGATCGTGTCGCTCAGAACAAGTAAGCTGCTCGAAGGGACTCCTTACATCGAAGGCCTTACGTTTGATGCGGAAAAAGTAGAGATGGGCAAAAAACTTCCCGTTGAAGATGACACGATTTTTGGAAAAATCGTTGAAGTTTCAAAAAATCTGAAAAAATATGATCTCACTCCAGACAGAATGGCATGCACAGATGGAAGCGTCCGGGTTTATTTCGGGATTGTGGAAGTGCTTCTGGGGAGCGGAAATTATGGAGAAAAGCTGGAGCAGGTCCCGCCGATCCTTGCAAAGCTTGCGGAATTGTATCCGGATACTGCCGGAACACTGCACCTTGAGAATTATGCCCCCGAGTCAGAGAGCATACGGTTCGTGCCTTCTTCTTAGCAGGTTATCCGCTGTTTAAAAGGCTTTTGCCAATAGTATAAAAATATCAGAAAAATAAGAAAAATCTATTGATTATTTAAAGAAAAGACTTTATTATATATTTATTGAATTCTATCGTTCAATAAAAGGGATGTATAAGAAATTAATAAGACGACAAAGGAGGAAATACTCTTGTTAGAAATTAAAACCAACG
>CALWFS010000179.1 GCA_944377705.1 uncultured Mediterraneibacter sp.
ATCCGGCAGCGCCTCCTTTACATACTGATACGGGATCCCGCTGGTGATGACGCCGATCTTCGTATCATTCATCTCCGCCACATTGATAGGCAGAGTATTTGCCGCCTCCGCCAGCTCCAGGTTGCGCTTCTCGATCTCAATGTGCCGGATCTTCGCGTTGCCAGGCATCATGACGTTCTTTGTCACGTTTTTCTCATAGGGTTTATCTTCCGGCTCCACACGGTCACAAAGCTCTACCAGTCCCTGTGAGTGCGCAAGCCTTGTAGTCGTGCGGAAAATAAACGGGCGGTCAAACTGCTCGCTCAGCTCAAATGCGGTCTTGAAGAAATCCTTTGCCTCCGCGCTGTCCGACGGCTCTATCACAGGGATCTGGGCTGCTCTTGCCACCATCCTTGTATCCTGCTCATTCTGGGAACTGTACAGTCCCGGATCGTCTGCCACTACAATGACAAGACCTCCGTTCACGCCCATATAGGATACGGAATACAGCGGGTCAGCCGCCACGTTCAGTCCCACATGCTTCATGCACGCCATCGCGCGCGCTCCCGCGAGGCTCGCGCCCACGGCGACTTCTGTTGCCACCTTCTCGTTTGGCGCCCACTCTTCATATACATCATCCCTGTACTGGACAAGATATTCACTTATCTCTGTACTGGGCGTCCCGGGATATGCAGATGATACTTTTACCCCTGCCTCGTACGCCCCGCGTGCGATCGCCTCGTTGCCCAGCATGATCACTTTCTCTGCCATTTTACAGTCCATCCTTTCGTAAATCTGTCACTCTCTTTGCCTTGCCCTCAAACCGCTTCAATGAATTCGGAGCAACCAGGCGGATCTGGGTCGCCAGCCCTAACTGCGACTTCAGGGCACGCTGGATCCCGCCCTCCAGTTCGCTCAGTTTCCCGTAGCTGTCAAGCAGCCGGTCATCGATCAGCTCCACGGTGATCGTCATAACATCCAGACGGTTCTTTCTCTCTACCAGGATCTCATAGTGCGGTCCGATCTCCTCGATCTTTAAGAGTACTTCTTCGATCTGGGTCGGGAATACATTGACGCCCCGGATCACCAGCATGTCGTCCGCGCGTCCGGATATATTCTCTATCCTGCACGTCGTGCGCCCGCATTTGCACGGCTCATATGTAATCCTTGTAAGGTCGCCTGTCCTGTATCTGACCAGAGGAAGCGCCTCCTTGCCGAGACAGGTCACTACCAGTTCTCCCAGCTCTCCCGGGGGAAGTACTTCTTCTGTCTCAGGGTCAATGATCTCCGGGATGAACCAGTCCTCATTGACATGCATGCCGCACAGCTCTGTACATTCTCCGGCCACACCCGGTCCGCACAGCTCGCTCATGCCATAATTCTGCGTACAGACGAACTGATCGCCCCATACCTTGTGCATTTCATCTCGCATCGGTTCAGTCATCCCCTCGCCGCCGAACAGCCCGATATGAAGCTTTAAATCCTTCGCGGGATCAATGCCCCTTTTTCTGACTTCCTCGCCCAAATGCAGCGCATAGGAGGGTGTCGCCACAAGAAGGGTCACGCCCATATCCTGAAGGAACATGATCTGTTTGTTCGTATTCCCTGATGACATCGGGATCACGGATGCCCCGATCTTCTCAAGCCCTCCGTGGAGTCCCAGCGCTCCTGTAAACGTACCGTATCCGAATGAGATCTGCGCCACATCATCCGCTGTTGCCCCGCCCATGCAGGCGAGCCTTGCCACATTGTTCAGCCACATATCGAGATCATTTCTCGTATACCCGACCACTGTCGGCTTGCCTGTCGTGCCGGAACTGGCATGGTAGCGTACGATCTCCTTTTTGTCCACCGCGAACAGCCCATCCGGGTAGTTGTCTCTGAAATCCGCCTTGTATGTAAACGGCAGTTTCTTCAGGTCATCGAGTGAGCGGATATCCCCCGGCTTTACACCTGCCGCATCCACTTTCTCACGATAAGGCTTTACTCTGTCATAGATATAGCGGACCGTACTCTTCAGCTTTGCAGACTGTATGGCTTCGATCTCATCTCTTGGCAGAGCCTCTTCCTTTGACCATATCATTGTGTATACCTCCTTCAATATGCCATCGCGAAATCGGGGAAACAGATTTCACTCGCACTGAGGCAGCTGCACGACATCCTCTTCTCCCCGCTCCTCCGCGCGGCAGAACTGTTATCAGTATACCACATTGCTTTTTCAAGTTAAAGTGCTAAACCAGATTTTCTTCCCATTCTTTTTCCCTGAATCCGACCAGGACTGTCTCCTCATTCACAAGGATCGGGCGCTTCACGAGCATGCCGTCCGAAGCAAGGAGCGCAAACTGTTCTTCCTCCCCCATATCCGGGAGCCTGTCCTTTAATTTCAGCTCTTTATACAGGTTTCCGCTGGTGTTAAAAAATCGTTTCAGCGGCAGACCGCTCTTACGGTGCCATTCTTTGAGTTCCCCTGCTGTGGGATTGTCTGATTTAATGTCGCGCAATTCATACTCCATTCCTTTTTCTTCCAGCCATTTTTTCGCCTTCATGCATGTGCTGCACTTAGGATAACATACAAATAACATGTTTCTTTCCACCTTTCTTCTATATTAAAAAGCTTCCATCATTATATTACCATAGAATCTATTCCGCTTCAGCACCCAAATATCCCCTTTTTTAATCTCTGCTCGTAAATAAATACATTCCAGAAGCCCCTGGCATATTGCGAATTTCTGCTTTTATGATAGAATAGAAACGTCTTAAGATTTTGTCTGGCCGCACACAGCACGGTCATTACATAAGGAGGAATATATCATGCACTGTTTTAGAAAAGTAACTGAGGATCTGTACTGGGTCGGCGGCAGCGACCGAAGGCTGGAGCTGTTCGAGAACATTTTCCCGCTCACAAAGGGAGTCTCCTACAACTCCTACCTGCTTCTTGACGAGAAAACCGTCCTCTTCGATGCCGCGGACCATGCCATCGGCCGTCAGTTCCTTGAGAATGTAAAAGCTGTACTGGACGGACGCTCCCTGGACTATCTCATAGTGAACCACATGGAACCGGACCACTGCGCCATGATCGAAGACCTGGCACTCCGCTATCCGGATATGCGGATCATAGGAAATGCCAAAACATTCCCTATGATCAGTCAGTTCTTTGATTTTGACCTGGAGGGCAAAAGCATTATCGTAAAAGAAGGGGATACATTCTCTTCCGGAAAGCACACTCTCCATTTCGTCATGGCTCCCATGGTACATTGGCCGGAGGTGATGATGACTTACGATGAGACGGATAAGGTCCTCTTCTCCGCTGACGCTTTCGGGACCTTCGGGGCACTCAACGGAAACATCTTCAATGATGAACTTAATTTTGACAGAGACTGGCTTGACGAAGCGCGGCGTTATTATACAAACATCGTAGGGAAATACGGCATGCAGGTGCAGAACGTGCTAAAAAAAGCTGCAGGGCTGGACATCAGCGTCATCTGCCCGCTCCACGGTCCTATCTGGCGTACGGATCTTGATTACATCATCGGGAAATATAATATCTGGAGCAGATACGAGCCAGAGGAAAAAGGTGTTATGATCGCCTATGCGTCCATGTACGGAAACACAGAGAACATGGCAGAGATCTTTGCCGCGTCTCTCGCTGAGGCAGGGGTAAAAAGTATCCGGATGCACAATATCTCCAAGACTCATGTATCTGAGCTGATCTCTGACAGCTTCAAATACAGCCATATCGTCCTCGCGGCGCCCACTTACAACAATGGCATCTACCCGCTCATGGAAAATTATCTGGAGGACATGAAGGCTCTGACTCTCCAGAAGCGGACAGTGGCGATCCTCGGGAACGGCACTTGGGCTCCCCAGTCCACTAAGCTTATAACGGCAAAGATCGGCGATATGAAGAATATGCGGCTGCTGGATGGAGCTGTAACCCTTAAATCCGCTGTAAAAGATTCCCAGATGGAAGAAATCGGATCTCTGGCAAGACAAATCGCAGAAGAAGTGTTATAATATCAGTTATCTCACATTTAAACTTACGAAGGAGGAGTTCTTATGAAATTAGTTATCACCATGAGCAGACGTTTCGGAACCGGAGCAAGCATCATCGCAAAAGAACTTTCCGAGCGTCTCGATATTCCTGTATATGACAAGGCATACATCGAGGAGCAGCTTCACGACCACATGTACGAGAGCGAGGCGGAAGCCATCCGCAAGCTGGCGGAAAAGCCCTGTATTATCCTCGGAAGATGTGCTTCTGATATCCTCAAAGACAGGATGAACGTGCTGAATATCTTCGTATGCGCTGACAAAGAGGACCGCATCCGCCGGATCATGGGCAAAGAGAACCTGTCCTATGACGAGGCAAAGGAGAAGGTGGAGAAAACTGATGATGAAAGAGCTTCCTATTATTATGAACATACCGGAAAGACGTGGGGAGATGTGAATGATTACCACATGATTCTGGACACTTCCGAGCTGGGCGTGGAGAACTGCGCGGATATCCTGATGCACTATTTTGAAAAGTGTGAATATATCTGATTGTCAAAAAGGAATCAGGCAGACCTGTTATGAGGTCTGCCTTTTCTATTATGCTGACCGGAACAAAAACAAGGCTTTCTGCCGATTTAAAAAAAAAAAAAAAAGCCTTTATTTTCTTTCTTTATT
>CALWFS010000180.1 GCA_944377705.1 uncultured Mediterraneibacter sp.
CCCTCCGCAGTCGCCTCAGCCACCTACGCACACGCTCTGAAAGGTTTTCGAAAAGGCGCTTCGCTGTTTTCTACATTAGCTCAAGTCGGAAGGCTCCCACGGCAAATGCAAGATTTAGAAGGCGGGACGAAAGGGGAACTTCTCCGGTGAATCATAACCTACTTTCTACAGGAAGAGATTAAAAAGGCTGTTTTGTTCAAAAATTGAAAAACCTCATAGATGCAGACACCAAGCGAGACAACCAAGAGAGATGCAGCCTGCTGCGCCAAATCGAACGGCAGCTATACTTTTCCGCAGACATCCGGACATATTTCCCAGCTGAGAAAAGGCTCTGTTTCGCCGATAAAGATCCTCACGGAGGTATGGCTGGCACCGGCTCCGCTCCATGAGGCAAGAAGAACTAAAAAATCTGCAAGTACGCTAAAAGCAAAACTGGGCATCGGACAACTCGCCTTCGTTTCGGACAATTCCGATGCCCAGTTTAATGCGTACTTGCAGATTTTAAGTTCTTCTAAGCCGCATTCCGAAGTCGCCTCAACCACCCATACCTTCGTGTTGAATACGTCTTCGACACACTCCGCTTCGGTGTTTTCGGATCCTTTACTCACTCCCAGGCTCCTCGACAGATCCAGATTTTATATTTTCTCTCCCCGCGCCCGTTTTTCGAGCAGTGCATGGATCTTATCTGTCGGGTTGAGTACAGATCCGATGGTGACGTCGTGATTCAGCGAATCAATGATCAGGGCCAGGAATTTGCTCATATCCGCCTGTACGAAGTACGGTTTTTCGTAGAGTTCCGGCGGAAGATAAGTCAGGTTAGTGGTAATGACCTTATTGATATAGCCTTTTTCATAATACTCATCAAACTTTTCTAAGCCGTCCGTGAACAGACCGAAGGTCGTGCACACGAAGACGCGTCCCGCATTGCGGCCTTTCAGCTGTTTTGCAACATCCAGCATGCTTCCTCCGGAGGAAATCATATCATCGACAATGATGACATCCTTGCCCTGTACGTCATCCCCGAGAAATTCATGAGCAACGATAGGGTTCTTTCCATTTATGATCGTAGAGTAATCACGTCTTTTATAGAACATTCCCATATCCACGCCAAGGACGTTGGAAAAGTATACAGCACGGTGCATCGCTCCTTCGTCAGGGCTGATAATCATGAGGTGGTCTTTGTCCGGAACCAGGTCAGGCACAGCGCGGAAGAGCGCTTTCATGAACTGATACGGCGGATTGAAACTGTCAAATCCGCTCAGCGGGATCGAGTTCTGTACACGCGGGTCATGCGCGTCAAATGTGATGATATTGGCAACACCCATATCTGTCAGCTCCTGAAGCGCAAGTGCACAGTCAAGAGATTCTCTCTTTGTACGCTTGTGCTGGCGGCTCTCGTACAGGAATGGCATGATCACGTTGATGCGGCGGGCTTTTCCCGTTGCAGCGGAGATGATCCTCTTCAGATCCTGGAAATGATCATCCGGGGACATATGGTTCAGATGCCCGCTCACGCTGTAAGTCAGGCTGTAATTACAGACATCTGTCATAATGAACAGGTCTGTGCCGCGGATTGTCTCCCTGAGCACGCCTTTTGCTTCGCCTGTCCCGAAACGAGGACAGCAGCAGTCTACAAGATAATTGTTTGATCTGTAATTGACATACAGAGAAGATTCAGACGCTTCGCTGACTGTGTTCTCGCGGAATGAAACGATGTAATCATTGACTTTCTGTCCCAGTTCCCGGCAGCTTTCCATTGCAACGATCTTTAATGGGGCAACCGGCAGAGTTTTTTCTAAGAGTTCGATATTAGACATGTTTTTCTCCTGTTGATAAAAGTTAATCTCATTTTACATATCTTTTATACCATCTTTTCCCCGGAAATTCAAGATTGCTGTATGAAATCCGGGCTGAGGTCCCGGAAATATGCTTTGCGCAGGGATGGAATTATGCTATACTGGATACGGTCGGGAAGACGGCCGGAGACCCGGCGTTTTCCTTTGGATATAGTGATGAGGATAAGGAGTCTTGAAATATATGAAGAAACATGAACATATTGTGTCCGGCGTGGTGCCGGGCAGTATTGCGGAAGAGCTGGAGATCGGGGAAGGAGATAAGCTCCTGGCGATCGACGGGCATGAGATCGAGGATATTTTCGATTACCAGTTCTATACAGAGGATGAGCGGATCCTGCTTCTCATCGAGAAACCGGACGGAGAACAGTGGGAATTAGAGATCGAGAAAGAAGCGGACGAGGACCTGGGGATTCTGTTTGGACAGGGCCTCATGGATGAGTATCGTTCCTGTTATAATAAATGCATCTTTTGTTTTATCGATCAGATGCCCGAAGGAATGCGTGATACCCTGTATTTTAAGGATGATGATTCACGGCTGTCATTCCTTCAGGGAAATTATGTAACCCTTACGAATATGAGTGAGCATGATATTGAGAGAATCATCGGTTACCGGCTGGAACCTATCAACATTTCCTTTCAGACGACAAACCCGGAACTCAGATGCAGGATGCTGCACAACCGTTTTGCCGGGGAGGCGCTTAAGAAAGTGGATATGCTCTATCAGGGCGGGATCGAGATGAATGGGCAGATTGTGCTGTGCAAGGGAGTAAATGACGGGGATGAGCTGGAACGCTCGATCCGGGATCTGACTTCCTATCTTCCCCTCCTGAAAAGCGTGTCAGTTGTTCCGGTGGGACTTACGAAATTCCGCGACGGGCTGTATCCGCTGGAGCCCTTTACAAAGGAAGATGCCAGAGAAGTACTGAGCATCATCCACAGGTGGCAGGAAAAGATCTATCAGGAATATGGTCTCCATTTTATCCATGCAGGGGATGAGTGGTATCTTCTGGCAGGGGAAGAAGTCCCGGAAGAGGAGCGGTATGACGGGTATCTCCAGTTAGAGAACGGAGTGGGGATGCTCAGGCTTCTTTTTAATGAATTTGCAGAGGGATTTGAGGCGCTCACAGGCGATAACAGACAGGATGAGCTTTCTGTTGCGACAGGAAAGCTTGCTTATCCGTATCTCTGTAAGATGACGGAGAAGATCACGGAGAAATTCCCGGGAGTGCGCATCCGTGTATACTGCATCCGAAATGAGTTTTTCGGGGAAAGGATCACAGTATCCGGGCTGATCACAGGGCAGGATCTCATAGCGCAGCTAAAAGGCAGAAAACTGGGCGGACGTCTTCTGATTCCGTGCAATATGTTAAGGACAGACGAGGACGTATTCCTGGATGACTTCACTGTGGAACAGGTATCTGACGCTTTACAAGTTCCCATTGATATTGTAAAATCAAGCGGGCAGGATCTGATTGACAGCATTTTGAACACAGGTATAGATCAATAGAAATAAAGAGAAAGGCTGGATAAAAAAGATGAGTAAACCAGTAGTGGCTATCGTCGGACGTCCGAATGTCGGAAAGTCAACGCTTTTTAACGCGCTGGCGGGTGAGAAGATCGCCATCGTGAAAGACACTCCGGGCGTGACCCGCGACAGAATCTACGCGGACGTGACGTGGCTGGACAAAGAATTTACCCTGATCGACACAGGCGGTATTGAACCGGACAGTAAGGATATCATTCTTTCGCAGATGAGAGAACAGGCTCAGATCGCCATTGATACGGCAGATGTGATCATATTTATCACGGATGTAAAGCAGGGGCTTGTTGACTCGGATTCCAAGGTGGCAGACATGCTGAGAAGATCCGGGAAGCCGGTAGTCCTTGTGGTAAATAAAGTAGATAATTTTGATAAATATATGCCGGATGTATATGAATTTTATAATCTTGGCATAGGGGATCCGGTGCCGGTATCAGCGGCGTCCAGGCTGGGGCTTGGCGATATGCTGGATATTGTGTCAGGGCATTTCCCGGAGGGAAGCGCCCGGGAAGAAGAGGACGACAGACCCCGCATTGCCATCGTAGGCAAGCCGAACGTGGGAAAATCCTCCATCATCAACCGGCTTTTAGGAGAAAACCGTGTTATTGTCTCTGATGTGGCCGGAACGACAAGGGATGCCATTGACACGGAGATCGTGCACAATGGGAAAGAATATATTTTTATCGATACTGCCGGGCTGCGCAGAAAGAATAAAATCAAGGAAGAGCTGGAACGATACAGCATCATCCGTACTGTCACTGCTGTGGAGCGTGCGGACGTTGTCCTTATGGTCATCGATGCCACAGAAGGGGTGACGGAACAGGATGCGAAGATTGCCGGGATCGCGCATGAGAGAGGCAAGGGCATTATCATTGTCGTAAATAAATGGGACGCGATCGAGAAGAATGACCGTACTATGCGGGAGTATGAGAATAATATCCGCCAGGTGCTGTCGTTCATGCCTTATGCGGAGATCATGTATGTATCTGCAATGACCGGACAGAGGCTTATAAAGCTTTATGATATGATCGATATGGTGATCGAGAACCAGACGCTGCGGATTGCCACGGGCGTGCTCAACGAGATCATGACAGAGGCAGTGGCAATGCAGCAGCCGCCGTCGGATAAGGGAAAGAGGCTCAAACTCTACTATATCACCCAGGTTTCCGTGAAGCCGCCGACTTTTGTGATCTTTGTAAATGATAAAGAACTGATGCATTTTTCATATACAAGATACCTGGAGAATA
>CALWFS010000181.1 GCA_944377705.1 uncultured Mediterraneibacter sp.
TTCGCGCCAAGCTGCTGTGCTTTCTCTGTCGCATAGATCGCCACGTTTCCGGAACCGGATACTGCAACTGTCTTGCCTGCGATATCCTGTCCGTTCAGCTTCAGCATCTCCTGTGTCAGGTACAGCAGACCATATCCTGTAGCCTCTGTACGAACGAGAGATCCGCCATAGCTTAAGCCTTTTCCTGTCAGGACGCCTTCATAAAGACCACGGATCCTCTTGTACTGTCCGAACATATACCCGATCTCTCTTGCGCCTGTTCCGATATCTCCTGCCGGAACGTCTGTGTCAGCGCCGATATATTTGCAGAGCTCTGTCATAAAGCTCTGGCAGAATGCCATAACTTCCCTGTCAGATTTGCCCTTCGGGTCAAAATCAGAACCACCTTTTCCCCCGCCGATCGGAAGACCTGTCAGTGAGTTCTTAAAGATCTGTTCAAATCCAAGGAATTTGATGATACCAAGGTTTACGGACGGATGAAGGCGAAGTCCTCCCTTGTACGGTCCGATCGCGCTGTTGAACTGTACGCGGTACCCTGTATTTACATGTACCTGTCCCTTATCATCCACCCACGGAACGCGGAACTTAAACTGTCTCTCGGGCTCGGTCAGTCTCTCAAGAAGAGCCTCTTTGCGGAATTTCTCTTCATTCGCTTCGATCACTACGCGAAGAGACTCGAGGACTTCTTTTACTGCCTGGTGAAATTCAGGCTCAGCCGGGTTTTTCTTTACGACCAGATCGATCACTTCATCAACGTATGACATCTTAATCTACCTCCTAAAATAAATATGGCAGGACTCCTATGCGCCTGCCGTTCGGGCATCTTTGCCTACTCGTATATTTTAAAAGGTATATGAATGATTGTCAACGAAAAGTTTCATTATTTTACAGTTTTAACGCTTTATTTCGATAAATTTGCAGGAATCCTGCCAAAGACGATGCAGAAAATCTGGATTTGGCTGTACGGACTTCCGGTCGGATGAACGTAGAAAACCGCGGACCTATTTGAGGTGCCTTTCACGGCGGGCGGGGATACGCCTTAAAATACTCCGCGGTTTTCGGACCTTTTTCCGCCTCCCGCCACACACACAAACCCAGATTTATCTCTTATTTCCCATACAGAATACCGCTACCACTCCCGGACCCGTATGGCTTCCGATGACGGTTCCTATGTTGTTGATCAGAATATTGTCAATGCCCATCTTCTCGCGGACAAGCTTTGCCACATACTCTGCATCTTCAATACAGTCCCCGTGTGTGATCATGATGATATCATTATCCCAGCCCTCTGACTGCTCCACCGCCATATCAACGATCTTGTTAAGAGATTTCTTTCTTCCTCTTTCTTTTCCGATCACCTGGAGCTTTCCGTTATTGTCCATATGTATGATCGGTTTGATCTGCACAAGAGTGCCAAGGACGGCTGTTGTCTTGGAAACACGTCCGCCCCTGTGGAGATGGTTCAGATCATCCACTGTGACATCGTGACAGATATGAAGTTTATTCTCTTCCACCCACTGAGCAACTTCATCAATCGTCTTGCCTTTCGCTTTCTCCTGAAGGGCTTTATACAGAAGAAGCCCCTCTCCCAGACATGCGCACAGAGTATCGATTACAATGATCTTTGCCTCCGGATACTTTTCTGCCAGCATCTGTCCTGCAATACGCATACTGTTCAGCGTGCCGCTCAGCCCTGAGGAAAATCCCAGGTGAAGGATATCTTTCCCCTCTTTTACATAGGGTTCCAGAATATCCGCCGCCTCTTCCGGGTTCACCTGGGAAGTCACTGACATCTTGCCCTCACGAAGTTTTGCAAAAAATTCTTTTGCGGAGAGACCTTCCATATCTGTGTAAGTCTCCCCGTCTATTGTATATTTCAGAGGAACAATCGGAACGTTCCTCTCCTCCAGCCATTCTTTCGGCAGATCCACTGTACTGTTCACTGTAATCACATAATCTCTCATCTCTGTATCCTCCTGCATAAATGTCCGCCTGCGCAGGCGGCCTCATCTTTTTTAATCATACCATTTTTTTATGCATTAGGCAAAATTTTTTTACAAATCAGCTGTTTTGTATAAATTTGTTCGTTAATTCAGTTTCACATTCATGTAATTACGGCCTGACAATGTTTTGTTAAAGATCAGGAAACACAGCACAAGGATACACCCAATGATAAATCCATACAGATCAAACGCTGCGGTGAGAACCAGGAGCATCAGGCGCATGAATTTCAGCGCATAGCCAAGTTCAAAATTAGGCTGTGTATAATTGGCCACCGCCACGAATGCCATATACAGCATGACCTCGGAATTAAACCATCCTGACTGCACAGAAAACTCTCCCATGACGATACCTGCGATCACGCTCAGGGGCGTGCTCAGCATTGTCGGAGTGTTCATGGCAGCAAGCCTCAGACCATCAATCGACAATTCCAGGAGGAGGAACTGAAAAATCAGAGGGATATTCACCGTATCCCTCACCGCCACAAACTCGAACGCCTCGGGCAGCCAGTCCTGATTCTGCATAAACAGCAGATACAGCGGTGTGAAGAAAACTGTGGCGATCGTGATCAGAGCCCTTGTCACCTTCAGGTATACCGCTGTGACCGTGGGGAAGTAATAATCATTTGCCTCCTCGATCATATCCAGAATAGACGTGGGCAGGACCATCGCTGATGGCGAGTTGTCGACCAGGATCACTACCTTTCCCTCCAGGAGGCACGCTGCGGCAGTATCCGGACGCTCCGTAAACTTAAATTTGGGGAATGGATTAAACCATTTTCTTTTGAACAGCGCTTCGGCAAGGCTCTGCTGATTCATCCTCAGGTCATCAATCTGCAGGCTTTCGATCCTCTTCTTCAGATTGTCCAGAAGCGCTCTATCCACCCGATCCTTCATATAGCAGATGGCGATGTCTGTCCGCGACGCCTGTCCTGCCTCGGTCATTTCCATCACAAGGTGGGGATCCCGGATCCTGCGGCGCATGAGTGCAGTATTAAACACGATCGTCTCTACAAATCCATCCCTCGAACCGCGCAGAGACCTGTCCTTGTCCGGCTCATCTACGCTCCGGGCAGGATAGGTGCGGCAGTCGATCGCAATGCATTCTTTATACCCGTCAATAAAGAGCACTGCCGGGCCTGAAAGGACATTCCTTATGACCTGGTCAAAATCTTCCAGTATTTCCACCTCTACATAAGGTACATTTTTTTGAATAAACTCTTCCGCGTCCTCAGGCATATCCTCTTCAGACACAGAAAGAAAGGAGTCCATGATCTTCAACATCGCTTCATCCTTGATGAATCCGTCAATGTAGTAGAATACAGACGCCTTTCCCCCGATTTCCATCTCCCGACGAATAATGTCAAAGCTCTCCTTCACCGGAAGAATTTCATTCATATATCTTATATTTTCTTCAAAAGAAGCACTGAGTTTTTTTGTGTTCTTCTCTACCATAGGATATGGTCCCCCTTTTCTGCCGGAAGTCATCATGATTCTCTATGGTGTTTATAGTGCCCCATTCTTTTTTGTTTATTCTCGACCCATTTATTTTCTGATCACTCCTCAGCCGCATCCTCCTCCAGATAACCTGCCTCTTTCATCTTCTCTATCACCTGTGCTTGTCTCTGTCGCGCAAGCTCGGGGCTCGCCAGGGGATTATAGTTCGTCGGCGCATTCGGGATCCCCGCAAGAAGCGTACACTCATCAAAATCCATTTCTGACGGAAGTTTTCCAAAATATCCCTCAGACGCGTCTGCCACACAGTAATAATTATTCCCAAAAAATATAGAATTTACATACAGCTCCAAGATCTTGTCCTTATCCAGAACTGACTCGATCTTAAATGCCATAAACATTTCTGCAATCTTCCGGACAACCTTTTTATCCTGTGTAAAGTACTGATTTTTTGCAAGCTGCTGGGTGATCGTACTTCCGCCTTCTACATAGGCGCCAGCCCTGATATCATTTACTAACGCTCTGCCGATCGCAATGGGATCGATCCCCGGATGACTGTAAAACCGCTTATCCTCTACTGACAGCACTGCATCAATATAAGTCTGCGGCAATTCATCCACCGTTGTATAATTGTCTATGGCCTCTATCTCAGCCGCCATCTCCTCCACACTCCTGGATTCAATAGCTTCCCTGTAATCTTCATATCCCTGATAGGTCAAAACTCCACCAATGATCAGGATACACAAAAAAAAGAAAGAACACAGACGTCTGATCCATTTCATACTGTATATTTCCTGCCTTTCGTATTGTTCCGTCCCGCAGCTTGTGCAGGAGCAGCGTTTTCTTTTGAATCTTGAGTACAGTATATCGGATCCGCCTGTATCCTTCCATTATACTTCCTTACGTTTTTTCTGCCGGGGCTTACATTTCTGTAAGCATCTGCAGTGACCTCACGCTTTTGTAGTGCTTCCGAAGCCGCCGTTGCGCACCTCTGTCACGTCATCGTCCAAAGTGATCCCGTACTCCACAAAGATTCCCTGCATAAATCCATCTCCTGCTTTGACCTCTACGGTCTTTCCTTCGTTGCTGTCATTGGTAATCTTGGCGAAGATGTGTCCTTCATTGTCAGAATAATAATAATCGCTGTCA
>CALWFS010000182.1 GCA_944377705.1 uncultured Mediterraneibacter sp.
GAGTTTGAAATCATCCGGCAGATGCCGGAACTTCCTACGGGATGCGAGATCACGGCGCTGACTATGATGCTGAATTATTATGGATACAGTGTGGACAAAATGACAATGGCTTCGGGATATCTGCCTGTCATCCCGGCAGAGTTTTATGAAGGGGCGGACGGAAGAGTGTATGGCCCTGACATGGATAATTTTTTTGTGGGAGATCCTTCCGCTTCCGGTTATATATGCGGAACCGGAGCAATCCGCTCTGCCGCGGACGCGTACCTTGAAGACCGGGACAGCGCACTCAGAGCAAAAGACCTGACCGGCACGCCGCTTCCGGAGTTGTATGCACTTGTCAGAGACGGCACGCCGGTCCTGGTCTGGGTGACGATCGGGATGGCGGAACGCGATGAAGTGCAGGGATGGCATACAGCGGACGGAAGGTGGATGGAATGGAGCCGGAACGATCACGGCGCCGTGCTGATCGGCTGCAGCAATGCCATGGTAACCATAGCTGATCCGCTCTCCGGTCTGCGCGTATACAGCCGGGATAGGTTCGAGCATGTATTCGCCTCCAGAGGGGCCCGGTGTGTTGCGCTTTTTATACAGGAGTCATAATCCCCTGTGCAGGAGCATATGCTTTCTGCACGGGGGTGACTTTTTTTGATCTATGTGGTGAAAAATGGAGATACGCTGGAAGGGATCTCGCGGCAGACAGAAGTTCCTGTGTGGAAGATCGTATATGATAACCAGCTTTCAGATAGAAATGTTCTTGTGCCCGGGCAGGCGCTTCTTCTCCTCATGCCGGGAGAGACAGGAAAACTCTCCGGCGGCAGGACTGTGGGCGGGTATGCATATCCGTTTGTAGAGCCGGAGATTCTCGGTCAGGCGTTTCCGGCCCTGAAGGAGCTGCTTGTATTTTCTTATGGGTTTACGTTTGAAGGAAATCTTGTCCCTCCTCCTCAGGATGATCTGTGGATGGTGGAGGCGGCGTGGAACAACGGAGCTGAGCCTTTCATGGTCCTGACTCCGTTTTCGGGCGGCGCGTTTAACAACCAGCTCGTAAAAGTTCTGGTGGAACATAAGGAGATCCAGGAAAAACTGATCAGCCAGATGCTGTTTACAGTCCGGGACAGAGGATATGCGGGTGTGGATATTGATTTTGAATACGTCCTTCCGGAGGATCGGATCGGGTACGCAGAATTTGTAGGGGAAGTCCGGCGTGTGATGAATGAAAACGGATACCGGGTTTCTGTGGCTGTTGCTCCGAAAGTATCAGATTCCCAGAAGGGGCTTCTTGTGGAGGGCGTGGATTATGCTGCCCTTGGAGAAAATGCGGACGCAGTGTTCCTGATGACCTATGAGTGGGGGTATACCTATGGCCCGCCTATGGCTGTCGCTCCGCTGGATAAAGTCCGTCAGGTTGTGGATTATGCGGTGACCAGGGTGCCGCCGGGAAAACTGATTCTCGGCATCCCAAATTACGGATATGACTGGGCGCTTCCCTATGAGAGGGGAATTACCCGGGCACGAACGATCGGAAATGTGGAGGCAGTGGAGATTGCGGCGCAGTATGGCGCTGTCATCGAATATGCCCCCATCGCTCAGAGCCCTTGGTATACTTACCGCCAGAACGGCATGGAACATGTGGTCTGGTTCGAGGATGTGAGAAGCATTGAGGCAAAATGGAACCTTGCAAAAGAGTTCGGTCTTTCCGGGGCATGGTACTGGAATCTGATGCGCCCGTTCCGGGCAAACTGGCTGCTGCTTTCATAAAATCATAAGATTTTTTTTACAGAGTGGAAACATTTCTATGATATACTGAAAAATCAGCAGGAATGCTGCCGGAGGATGAATGGCGGGATCACCTGTCTCGAAATCCGGTTTTCAGTTGAAAGACAAAAGACAGCGGGGCGTAAAGATGAGTTCATACAGTGAAAACAAAAGAAAAAAACAGAGATCAGTGCAGCCGAATAAAAAGAGCAGGAGAAAGAACGGATGGAAGAGTGCGCTGCGGAGAAAACCGTATGTAGCTGCAGGGATCCTGCTCCTTGTAGTCCTGACCGCGGCGCTGGGCGTTTATTCCTGTGCGTCGGGGAAAGGCTATTATGCGGATGTGGACGCTTCTGAGCCCCAGCTGGATGTACAGCTTCTTGACATTAATCCATACTCCAGGCCGGGAATCCAGAGTGACGGCGTTCAAGGAGTGGTGATCCACTACACGGCGAACCCGGGAAGCACGGCACAGGAGAACCGGGATTATTTTAACGGGCTTCAGTATTCCCAGGAGACAGAGGCAAGCAGCAATTTTATTGTGGGGCTGGAGGGGGAGATCATCCAGTGCGTTCCTACGTGGGAGATCGCGTACGCTTCAAACGAGCGCAATTCGGATACTGTATCTATTGAGGTGTGTCATCCGGATGAGACCGGAAAATTTACGGATGAGACTTACCGGTCACTTGTACAGCTGACGGCATGGCTGTGCGTAAAATTTGACCTGACCATGGATGATGTGATCCGGCATTATGATGTCACTGGGAAGATCTGCCCCAAATATTTTGTGGAGCATGAGGACGCGTGGGAGGATTTTAAGGCAAATGTAGAAGACGCGGTCAGAAAAAACCAGGGATAGTTTCTTCCTTGCTATCAGAATAGAAAGTTGTTATAATGTGATCGTTAAAAACCCGCATGTGCGCAAAAAGGAGTTTGTCATGTGAATGGGCGGGATATGGAGGAGAGAGATGAACGATCTGGAAATGTACCGCGAGCAGCTTGCATTGTGCGATGATAAGATCATCGACGCGCTCGTGGAGAGAAACGCCATTATCGAAAAGATCATGGCATATAAAGAAAAGTACGGGATGGCGATTCTGCAGCCTGCACAGGAGGCGAAGCAGCAGAGGCGGCTGGATGAGAAACTGATGGATAATAAGTATCAGGAAGAGATTCAGGATGTGTTTAAGCGGATATTAAGGAACAGCAAGCGGATACAGGCAAGGAAGCTTTTTTCTTATAATATCGTGCTGATCGGTTTTATGGGATCCGGGAAATCTACGGTGTCAGACTATCTGAGCACCATGTTTGATATGAGGCTGGTAGAGATGGACCAGGAGATCTCCGAGAGGGAAGAGATGAGCATCCCGGATATTTTCGCCACATACGGAGAAGAATATTTCAGGAATCTTGAGACAAGTCTGTTAAAAGAGCTCCAGACAGGGAAGAACTGTATTATATCCTGCGGGGGCGGCGTTGCGCTCAGAGAAGAAAATGTCAGGGAGATGAAGAAAAACGGGAGGGTCGTTCTGCTGACCGCAAGTCCTGAGACGATCTATGAGAGAGTGAAGGACAGCAATGACAGACCTCTTCTGAATGGAAATAACAATATGGAATATATTGCAGAACTGATGGAAAAGCGCAGGGAGAAATATGAGGCTGCGGCAGATGTGGTCATCCAGACAGATGGAAAGACAGTCCTGCAGATCTCGGAGGAACTGCTCACAAAGCTTGCGGAGTTGGATAAGAAATAATGTTTGATAAATTTTTCCCGGATGAGTATGTGGCTTCCACATATGTCATCCCATTTGAAAAACTGTATGAAGAAGGTTACAGGGGCGTCATATTTGACATTGACAACACACTGGTGCCCCACGGAGCGCCGGCGGATGACAGGGCGAGAACACTTTTTAAGAGGCTTTCGGATATCGGCTATTCCTCGTGCCTCATCTCAAACAATCAGGAGGCAAGAGTCAAAATGTTTAATAAGGATATCGGGACAAATTTTATTTACAACGCCCACAAGCCCTCGACGAAAAATTATATTCGTGCCATGGAGATCATGGGCACGGACCGGACGAACACGGTCGTTGTTGGAGATCAGCTCTTTACGGATGTGTGGGGCGCAAAGCGGGCGGGGATACACAATATCCTCGTAAAGCCCATCCATCCGAAAGAGGAGATCCAGATCGTCCTGAAAAGGCGCCTGGAGAAGATTGTCCTCTATTTCTACAAAAAAAGATTGAAAAATAGCAGAAATTAGTATAAAATCTAAAGATAGAGCGTCTGCTCAGATGCACGATTGAAGGAGGAAGACAAATGGTCGCAGCAGGAGATTTTAAGAACGGCATTACCGTAGAGATTGACGGAAATATTTATCAGATTTTGGAGTTCCAGCATGTAAAACCGGGGAAAGGTGCAGCTTTCGTAAGAACGAAGTTAAAAAACATCATCAGCGGCGGTGTAGTTGAGAAGACATTCCGTCCGACTGAGAAGTTTGAGAATGCGCATATCGACAGGAAAGAGATGCAGTATCTCTACCAGGATGGCGATCTTTATAATTTCATGGATGTAGAGACATACGACCAGATCGCGTTAAATTCAGATGTGGTAGGCGATGCCCTGAAATTTGTAAAAGAGAACGAGACAGTAAAGATCTGTTCCCACAAGGGAAATGTGTTCTCGGTTGAGCCGCCGCTGTTCGTTGAACTGGCGATCACAGAGACAGAGCCGGGCTTCAAGGGAGATACAGCGCAGGGAGCTACAAAGCCTGCAACTGTTGAGACAGGGGCAACTGTTATGGTGCCGCTGTTCTGTGAGACTGGCGATGTGCTGAAGAT
>CALWFS010000183.1 GCA_944377705.1 uncultured Mediterraneibacter sp.
AAAGAAGCATTTGATAAAGCTAACGTATTCGGTCTCGGAGCAGAGAACTCTGCTTTTGCACAATATTTCATCGGTAATTCCTATTTAAATCCACTGACTGATCCCGATAAATGCGGTATTTTCCTTGCAAATGTAACATTTGAGCCGGGCTGCCGAAATAACTGGCACATCCATCATGCAAAAACCGGAGGCGGTCAGATCCTGATCTGTACTGCCGGAAGCGGCTGGTACCAGGAGGAGGGGAAAGCCCCCGTGAGCCTTGAGCCTGGCACAGTCATCGTCATCCCGCCGGAGGTGAAACACTGGCACGGCGCGAAGGCTGACAGCTGGTTTTCACATATCGCTTTCGAGGCGCCGGGCACAGAGACGAGCAATGAGTGGCTCGAAGCAGTGGATGATGAAACTTATTCCAGGTTATAAGAAGGAGGCGGTTCACAATGAGAGATTACAAGAAAACAGATCCGGAATTTATTGAGCGTTTTGAGCATTTTGCCTATGACGAGGTCGTAAATGAGGAGGGGCAGCAGCTTGACGATGTGACACGCCACATGGCGATCACTGCCACTCTGCTCGGATGCCAGGGGATCGATGAATTCCGCCTGGAAGTCCCCCGGGCTCTGGACGCCGGTCTCACTCCTGTTATGCTGAAAGAAGTTGTCTATCAGGCAGTTGACTATCTTGGCATCGGACGTGTCCGTCCCTTCCTGGATGCTGCAAACGACATCCTCACAGCCCGGGGAGTAGAGTTCCCGCTGGAAGGACAGGCGACTACCACAATGGAAGACCGTCTTGAAAAAGGGGTGCAGACTCAGGCAGACATCTTCGGAGAGCAGATGAAGGAGGCTTGGAAGGCAGGACACATCAACCGCTGGCTGGCGGACAACTGCTTCGGCGATTACTACACCCGCACAGGTCTTAACTTAAACCAGCGGGAAATGATCACCTTCTGTTTCCTGGCGGCCCAGGGCGGATGCGAGCCCCAGCTCACCTCACACGCCAAAGGAAATATGAATCTTGGCAATGACAAAGACTTCCTGATCAGAGTCGTATCACAGTGTCTCCCATACATCGGATATCCAAGGAGCCTGAATGCGGTGGCATGTATCAATAAAGCGGCGGAACAGTAAAACTTTTCCTAGAATAGCATTACCCGAGCATCGCACATTGTTTATCAATATTAAGAAGAAAAGGAATTATTAACATGAAAAAACCGTATATCATATGCCATATGATGACATCTATTGATGGAAGAATCGACTGCGGCATGACCGCCAAGCTTCCTGGGGTGGATGAATACTATAAGACGCTGGACGCGCTGAATGTGGAGGCTGAGCTGAGCGGGCCGGTCACCGCCCAGCTTGAGATGGCTGAGGAGGGGAGTTTTTCCCCTGAGAATCCGGAAGTTTTCGGGCGGGAAGGATTCTCAAAAAAAGCAGAGTCTGACGCTTACAGCGTTGTTGTTGATACGAAGGGAAGCCTGCTCTGGCCAGATCAGAGCGAAAGCAGAGCCCCCCTTGTGATCATTACCAGCGTACAGGTCACAAAAGAGTACCTCGCCTATCTGGATACGAAACATATTTCCTGGATCGCCTGCGGCGAAGACAGGATCAATCTTGTAAGGGCTGCAGAGATATTGGCGGAAGAATTTAATGTCAGCCGCATGGCAGTAGTGGGCGGGGGAACCATTAACGCCGGTTTTCTATCTGCCGGGCTGTTGGACGAAGTGAGTATCCTGCTTGCGCCGGGCATAGATGCCCGGAAGGGTATGACCGCCGCATTCGACGGGCTTCCCATGGACACAGAGCCATTCATCCTGAGCCTGAAAGACGTAACGTCCTATGAAAGCGGCGCAGTCTGGCTTCGGTATTCGGTAAAGAAGAAGTAGAGCAGGGCTGCTCTGCTTCTCTTTTTTTCGTTTACACTGACAGTCAGTATATCTCTCGTCCGGACAGGCAGCAGAGTAAAGCGTTCCTCCTCTTCCGGGTTCATTCCCTTCAGAATCGCATTCTTCCCGAATTTCCTTTTAATCTGCAGCACGCCTTCCTGCATCTTTCTCTCCTGCTCTCCCTGTTCCTTTCCCCGCTCCATACACTCACGGAGGCATAAAACGACTTCAGATCGATCGCAATATAGGTTCTGTCTGTCATCTTCTCTGGCTCCCTTTGACTCTCTTTTCTTAAAGGATAGCGCAAATATTTAATTCGAACAAGTGTTCTTTTTATATCGTATTGCTCTTTTGCCTGACTGAGATTATAATACATATGCCTAATACTCTCAAAGGAGAATTTTTCATGGAAACCATACAGCAGACAAAAAACGAAATCACCGAAGGCATCATCTGGAAGCAGCTACTCCTGTTCTTCTTCCCGATTCTGCTCGGGACTTTTTTTCAACAGCTCTATAATACGATCGACAGCGTGATTGTAGGACAGTTTGTGGGAAAAGAAGCGCTTGCGAGCGTAGGCGGATCTTCAGCTCAGATCGTCTCCCTTGTGGTCGGCTTCTTCACCGGGCTTTCCTCGGGGGCTGCCGTAACCATCGCCCAGTTCGTCGGGGCGCGGAAGGAAAAGACAGCCAACGCAGGCCTCCACAATGCATACGCCATCGCGGCAGCCGGGGGAATCGCGCTTACATTCATCGGGATACTGACAGCTCCCTTCATGCTCCGTCTTATGAATACTCCGGCAGAGACCATGGACGGCTCCCTTACCTATCTGCGGATCTACTTTGCGGGTATCCTCTTCGTGCTGATCTACAACATGGGCTCCGCCATCCTTCGCGCCACAGGTGACTCAAAAAGCCCTCTCTACATCCTGATCATCTGCTGTGTCATCAACATCATTCTGGATACAGCCTTTGTGCTCCTCTTCCATATGGGAGTCACGGGCGTTGCCATCGCCACACTGATCGCCCAGGCAGTGAGCGCCATCCTTGTCACCCGGAAGCTGATGCATGCGGGCGGAATCCTCCACCTTTCACTGCGCAGGATCCGTTTCCACGGACCGCTCCTCTCCATGCAGTTAAAACTGGGACTGCCCACGGGATTTGAATCCATCCTGTTTGCGATCACGAATATCGCTATTCAGTCTGCAATCAATACATTTGGCACAGACACTACTGCCGCATGGTCCGCCTTCGGCAAGCTGGACGCGATTTTCTGGATGATAAGCACTGCCTTCGGCATCTCCATCACTACATTTGTGGGCCAGAACTACGGAGCGGGGAAGATGGACCGGGTGCGCAGGAGCACCCTCGTCTGCCTGGGTATGGATCTTGCCGTATCCTTTGTCCTTGTCGCTGTGCTGATTGCTGCAAGGGGTATCCTTTTCCGGCTCTTTACAACGGATGAGGCAGTAGTCCGAATCGGCTCTGATATGCTCATGTTCATCATCCCGTGGTATATCATCTATGTATTTATCGAAGTCCTGGGGGGCTCCCTGAGAGGGCGTGGCAATGTGCTCGTCCCGGTAGTGATCACTCTGCTCGGCGTATGCGTCCTGAGAATCATCTGGCTGGCGGGCGTGATGAAGATCTCACCGACGATCCACTCCATTATCTTCAGCTACCCTGTCACATGGGTCGTGACTGCCCTTGCATTTATTGGATATTACTACTGTAAAAGCAGACAGCACTCATAAAACAATGTCCCGGATCCCCCTCATTTTCCGGCGGCAGACAGAAAGGAAGGAATATAATGTACGACACTTGTATTTTTGACCTGTACGGAACTCTCGTGGATATCCGCACAGAGGAATCCGCTCCCGGACTCTGGGAAAAACTCGCGCTGTTCTACTCCTACTATGGAGCCTCCTGGCAGCCTGAGGAGTTAAAAAACGCCTACGGGCTCCTCACCCTAAGTATGAGCGAGGGATGCCGCGGGCTGCGCAGAGACAGCCATGAGGCATTTCCCGAGATCCGGATCGAAGACGTATTCCGGGAGCTATTCCGGCAGAAGGGCGCAGAGGCAGATGACGCCCTTATCACACATGCCGGACAGTTTTTCCGCATCCTGTCCACACAGCGTCTCCGTCTCTACGAAGGCACGGCAGACATGCTTTCTGCCATTAGATCTGCCGGGAAAAAACTGTATCTGCTTTCCAACGCCCAGCGGATTTTCACGCGGTATGAAATGCATTCCCTCGGTATCTCATCCTATTTTGACGGCATTTACATCTCGTCTGAACACGGATGCAAGAAACCGGATCTTCTCTTTTTTGAGAAACTGCTCTCTGAATACCAGATCCGGCGGGAGACTGCCATTATGATCGGGAATGACGGCGCCTGTGATATCTCCGGCGCGAAACAGGCAGGACTGCACACCTTATATGTGCGCACAGATATCTCTCCGAAGGAGCCTCTGCCTGATGCAGACCATGTGCTGGAGCGTATGGATATGGAGCGCATAAAAGAGATCCTTATCTCCTGAAATTCGTGCGTCCTCCTCATTCTTCCTGCGAAAAAAACGGCTTCCAGAGTAGAAATTGTCGGAACTTCACGAACGATTGTTTCCTTCCCCCGCTCCCCCCTGTGCTATAATGTCCATAAAGCGGGG
>CALWFS010000184.1 GCA_944377705.1 uncultured Mediterraneibacter sp.
GATAAGGCGATTGATTTTATGGATGAGGCGTGTTCAAAGGTTAGTTTGAAGGGATATAAGGTGCCGGACAATCTGGCTGCGCTGGAAGAGGCTGTGAAAGAGCTGGCTGCCCAGAAGGAGGAAGCGGTCAGGAAGGGGGACTTTACGGAGGCGTCTCTGATCCAGAAAGAGCAGACCCAGGTGGAGGAAAAGATAGAAAGCGTCAAAAGGCGCTTTCAGAAAAAAACAGCATCCTTCCAGCCCAAAGTGACAGAAGAGGATATCGCTGAGGTCGTTTCCGCATGGACAAAAGTTCCTGTGCAGAAGCTTGCCGAGAGTGATGCGGATCGCCTGAAAAAGCTGGAGAGTGTCCTTCATAAGCGGGTGATCGGTCAGGAAGAAGCGGTCAGCGCGGTTGCGAGGGCAGTCAGAAGAGGCCGTGTGGGCCTGAAAGATCCGAGACGTCCGATCGGTTCATTTTTGTTCCTGGGACCTACTGGCGTGGGAAAGACTGAGCTGTCCAAAGCTCTGGCAGAGGCGCTGTTCGGAAGCGAAGAATCCATGATCCGCGTTGATATGTCAGAGTATATGGAGAAACACTCCGTGGCAAAGATGATCGGTTCCCCTCCGGGATATGTCGGACACGAGGAGGGCGGTCAGCTCAGCGACCAGGTAAGGACACATCCGTATTCGGTCGTTCTTTTTGATGAGATCGAGAAGGCGCATCCGGATGTGTTCAACATCCTTCTTCAGGTGCTGGATGACGGACATATCACGGACTCCCAGGGGAGAAAGGTTGATTTTTCCAACACAGTGATCATTATGACGTCCAATGCGGGAGCAAAGGCAATCGTTGATCCCAAGAAGCTGGGATTTGCGGTGAAGGAAGATCCGGCAGGCGACTACAAGCGGATGAAGCAGAACGTCATGGATGAAGTGAAGATGATCTTCCGACCGGAATTTTTGAACAGGATCGATGAGATCATTGTATTCCACGCTTTGGATAAGACACATATGAAGAAAATCGTAACGCTTATGTGCCGTGACCTTACAAAGAGGCTGGCAGAACAGATGGATATCCGGCTGACATTAAGAGAATCTGCGAAGGCTCTTATTGTTGAAAGGGGTACGGATGCAAAGTACGGGGCAAGGCCGCTGCGGAGGGCTCTTCAGACCGAACTGGAGGATAAGCTGGCAGAGGCAATACTGAATGGTGAGATCAAGCCGGGGGACCGCGTGGAGGCGGGAGCTGCAAAGAAAGAGATCCGTTTTATTGTGCAGGGGGCTTAAAAAGCAGTCCGGATAAAGGAGGCCGACAATGATCAAACGGTATGATTTTCACAGATATTTCAGTAGAAAAAACAAGGGCTTTATATTATAATATCGATAGCAGAAATTTACTGAAATACTTAGGAGGAAAAATGAAATGGCAGCAGTGAAAGAATTATTGCGCGCAGAAAATGATGGGACACTTAGTTTTGGGGATTATACGCTCACGGCAAAAACAAAGAAGGATAATTTTGAGTTTGAGGGCGATATCTATAAAGTGAAGACATTTGCAGAGATTACAAAGCTGGAAAAGAACGGGATGTTCGTGTACGAATCCGTTCCGGGCAGTGCGGTCGAGAATTTCATGGAGACCGGAGAAGCGGTCGGGTTTACTGTTTCGGCAGGTGGAGATGTACAGTTTACACTTGAGCTTGAGCCGGAGAGTGAATATGAAGTGTTTATCGGCGGGGAATCCGCAGGAAGGATGAACACGAACCTGAGCGGGAAGCTCAGTGTCAGCGTGGAACTTGCGGCAGATCAGAACGTTCAGGTAAAAGTAGTGAAATGCTGAGAAAATGCCGGCAATGCGCCGGATGTTGCAAAAGATGTGTCAGACTGACAGGTTCAGCAGGGGCGGATGGTGCATCCGCCCCGATTTTTGTATTATAGGGCGGTGTGCTTTATATGACAGAAAGGATATAGAATGGCAAAAGGAAAGAAAAGTGTGTTCTTCTGCCAGAACTGCGGGCATGAAGAATCAAAATGGCTGGGGCAGTGCCCGGCGTGTGGAGAATGGAATACATTTGTAGAAGAAAGAGTCAGCAGCGGTGTCACAAAGGGGACCACAGCCGCGGCGCGGGCTGTGAGGGAATCCGTCAGGGAGGCAAAAGTGATCCCTTTAAATGATGTGACGGCAGATGATGATGTGAGGATCAGAACAGGGATCCGCGAACTTGACAGGGTGCTGGGCGGAGGGATCGTGCCGGGCTCTCTTGTTCTGGTGGGCGGAGACCCGGGGATCGGGAAGTCCACTCTGCTCCTCCAGGTATGCCAGCGCCTTGCAGACAGGAAAAAGGTATTGTATATTTCCGGCGAGGAATCCCAGGCGCAGATCAAACTGCGGGCGAACCGTATGGGAGCATTCGCATCCGGTCTGTACCTTCTGTGCGAGACGAATCTGGAGACGATCCGGGGCGTGATCGAAAAGGAAAAGCCGGAGCTGGTGATCATCGATTCCATACAGACAATGTACAGCGAAGAAGTGTCTTCCGCGCCGGGAAGTGTGTCACAGGTGCGGGAATCCACAAATATTTTCATGCAGCTTGCAAAAGGGCTGTGTATCCCGGTGTTTATTGTAGGCCATGTAACAAAAGAGGGTACTGTGGCAGGACCGAGAGTGCTGGAGCATATGGTGGATACCGTGCTGTATTTCGAGGGGGACAGGCATGCGTCTTACCGGATCCTGCGGGCGGTGAAAAACCGTTTCGGGTCCACCAATGAGATCGGCGTGTTTGAGATGCGCCAGACCGGTCTTGAGGAAGTGGAAAATCCTTCTGAATACATGCTCAGCGGAAGACCGGAACATGCCTCCGGATCTGTGGTGGCGTGCTCCATGGAAGGGAGCCGTCCTATTCTGATCGAGATCCAGGCGCTGGTATGTCACAGCAATTTCGGGATGCCCAGGCGGACCGCTGCGGGTACGGACTATAACCGGGTGAATCTGCTCATGGCAGTTTTGGAGAAACGGCTGGGCATGGCGCTGGGAAATTCCGATGCCTATGTCAATATCGCGGGAGGAATCCGCATGAACGAGCCGGCGATTGACCTGGGAATCGTGATGGCATTGGTGTCCAGTTACCGGAACCGCCCCATTGACGAGAAAACCATTGTTTTCGGGGAAGTAGGATTAAGCGGCGAAGTCCGCGCGGTCAACATGCCGGAGCAGCGGGTGGCAGAGGCAAAGAAGCTCGGATTTGAGACGTGTATCCTTCCCGAAGTGTCCCTTAAGATGGTGAGTGGGATCAGCGGGATAAAGCTGGTGGGAGTCAAAACCATCAGCGATGCGGTTAATACAATTTGATACAATTACAAAAATTTTGGCAAAAGGGGTCAGACCCCTTTGGGGAGAATTTTCAGAAAATTCTGAATAGGAGGAGAATTTTAATGAAGCCCTATATAAAAACAGCAAAATACTATGAGACAGATCAAATGGGAGTCATCCACCATTCAAATTATATCCGCTGGATGGAAGAGGCGCGTGTAGATATGCTGAGCCAGATCGGTTATCCGTACCGGCGTTTTGAGGAGATGGGATATATCAGTCCGGTACTCCATGTTGACTGTGAATATAAAAAGAGCGTGAAATTTGATGATGAAGTGCAGATTATCGTAAGACTCCAGGAGGCGGGAAGGGTAAAGTTTACCCTCAGATATGATATTTATAACATGTCAGAGGACGGAGTGCTCAGCGCATATGGAACAACGACTCACTGTTTTCTGAAAAAGGACGGAAGACCGGTGCTGATGGATAAGGAAATGAAAGAATTTGCGGAAGCTATGAAAAATGCGCTGGAGCAAGCGTGACAGAGGCAGGGGGCCTATGATACTGTCCTGCCCGGTCTGACAGAAGAGTGCTGCGGGGGAGATATCATGGAGAAGGTACAGCATATTTCAAAGAGCAGAGTATGACAGGATGAAAATGATGGTGAGAGACGGATGGATGGTCTGTGAGGATAGAATTGAGTGAAAATAACGTGTAATGGCACCCCTTGTATAAGGGGTGTTTTTAAATAAACAGTATATAACAGTTGACAACAGTTATATGCTGTTATATACTGTTTAATAAAAGGAGGACAAATATGAAGATTATAATCAACAGTTCATCGATGGTACCGATCTATGAACAGATCATGGATCAGATCAAGGCGCAGATCACTGCAGGAGATCTGAAAGAAAACGACATACTCCCCTCTGTCCGGACTCTTGCAAAAGACCTGAAGATCAGTGCCCTGACGGTCAAGAAGGCATACGATAATCTTGAACAGGAAGGGTACACAGTGACAGTCCACGGAAAGGGCACCTATGTAGCGGCTGCGAACACGGAGCGGCTGCAGGAAGAACAGCGCCGGGAAGTGGAGAGCGACCTGGAGAAGGCAGTTGAGAAAGGACGCAGGTGCGGGCTGAAGGATGAGGAGATCAGGGAGTTATTTGAATTGATAATGGAGGACTAGAAAATGCTTGAAATCAATGGTTTGGTAAAACATTACGGTGATTTTACTTTGAACTGTACGATGAAGGTGGAGC
>CALWFS010000185.1 GCA_944377705.1 uncultured Mediterraneibacter sp.
GTTATTGATAAGAGCGCGAAAGAGCGGGAGAGGATCATTTTCAGTGGAGGAAAGATCGGATATCAGGTGGAGATGGACCTGAAAGACCTTGAGAAAGTGATCCGCTTCCAGTTGGAGGAGGTTGCCGAATGAATTATGCAAAGCTGGAAAAAAACATCATAGATGTGATAAAAGAACAGCAGGCAAAGCTGGGCTACATAAAAGAAAAAGTGAGGCTTTACTATCCTCTGAACTCACTGAACCATTTCTTTGGTACAGAGGAGGGTGCGGAGGGAATGAGGAAGGTGCTGGAAGGATTCCGCGATTGCATAAGGGACAGGCTGGGGGATGTGGAAGTGTCGGAAAAGGATGGGCGTTTCTGCTTCCTGATCCCGGAGGAAGGCGCGGAATATGTGCACAGCCTGACCGGAGAGAATGATTTTATCACGGAGCTTGTCAATGTGGTCCGGGAACATGGCTGCACGATCGGGCAGATCCTTGAACTGTTCCGGGCATATTCAGACAGAGTGTATTTTGAAGAGACGGACAATGGAGAGTTTGATTATCTGATCCGGTTCGAGAGTGATCCCCAGGATGATTATGTGTACTGTTTCAAGGATGAGGGATGCCACATGACTTATCATCGGTTCCTGTGGGAGGATTATAAAGAATTCGGATTTGAAAGCCAGGGCAGGGAGGAACAGTAAGGAGGCGCATTTTATGGATGTGTATTTTGGAACTAATTTCTGGGATGACAGGAAGGAGGGGACTCCCCTGAACAAGATCCCGGTGCATGGGACAGCGGCAGGCTCTCTTCTGGCGTGGGGAAATAAAAAGTTGTGCATCCCTGCAATCTATGTAGGACAGGAAGGCGTTGTCCTTGACCTGTGCATGCGTGTGCCTCTTTCGGATATTTCGGGATATATGGAAAAGTGGAAAGACAGGACCTATTCAGACCTGTCTGATGAAGAGCTGGAGCAGGCTGAGAGTGAATCGCCGTTTGGCGGAGACTTTAATATCCTATTATCTCTGGATGGCACTGTCCTGAAATCTACATTCGGATGCAGCACTGTATGGAATCCGCTGATGCCGGAGACAGATTCAGAGACAGAGGTCCTGATGGAAGAATATGGATGCAGCAGGGCGTATGGATGGGTTTTCCGAAGAGAGTCTTTTGCGTGGGACGGTGCTGCGGTTCTGGCGCCAAAGAAGTTGGACTGCATTCTCTCCCAAAGAAAACGGCCTGTGACTGCGGCCCATTTTGCGACAGATGCATCGGACTGGGAAGGCCAGGAAAGAAAAGTGCGGTTGATACATCCTTTGTCCGGCGATACATATACGCTTACAATCCGGTCTTGTGAAAAGGGACAGCACGAAGGGGACTGGGGGGATATGGGTGAAGATCTGGAATATCCATCCTGTTATCAGGCCATTACTTACGCTGTGGAGCCGGATATCTCAGCAGAAGACCTGACCGTACAGGACTGCGCAAAAGGGAATCAGCCCCGTAGGAAAGGAGCAGGGAACAAAGAAGCCGGTGCTTCTGTCCTTGCCTCCAGTGTGGCGCTTGTTCCGATGTATGCGTCGGAGGATGATGAAGAACCAAAGGTGAGATCTGCATGTTCCTCCCTGTGGTTTGAGCCTGTGAACCGGGTAGAGTGGAGAGCTGTTTTTCACATAAAGAAGGAGAAAGACTTTCAGATACAGGCTGAACTTGATTAAACGGCAGGGAGGGCTTATGGCAGAGATCAAGCAGAAAATACGGGTGTTCAGTTTTACCCGCACCGGGACAGAATTGAATAAAAAGATATGCGGGAGACTCCGGCGCATGGGAAAGACATGCGCCGGGTATGCTGTGAAAAAGTATGCGGACGCAGAGACCGAACCTCTGCCGGAGGATATCAGAGGATTCACGGGAGAGGACTGGGGCAGATATGATCTTATCTTTATCGGGGCGGCAGGGATCGCGGTGCGGTACATTGCCCCGTGGGTCAAAGATAAATTCACGGATCCGGCGGTCCTGGTGATGGACGAGAGGGGACAGTATGTGATCCCGGTATTGTCAGGACATGTAGGAGGGGCAGTGCGGCTTGCCATAGAGCTTGCCTCAGAGACGGGAGCTGAGGCGGTGATTACGACAGCGACGGATGTACAGGGGAAATTTGCGGCAGATGTGTTTGCCAAAGAAAGCGGGCTGCACCTGGAAGACAGGGAAGAAGCCCGCGCCATATCAGCGGCAGTGTTGGAAGGAGAGAGGATTGCCCTCTTTCCGGAATATCCCGGGTTCTATATCAAGGGGAATATCCCCCGGGAGATCTGCCTGTGCAAAACATGGGAGGAGGCGGTATCCTTCCCTCACAGAATTCTTGTGGCGGACAGGAGCAGAAGTCCGGAAAAAGGAACGCTTCTCCTGCGCCCGAGGAATGTGGCGGCTGGAATCGGATGTCGAAGAGGGATATCGGAAGAGCTTCTGGAGTCGGGACTGAAAAGCGCACTAGCAGAGCAAGGGCTTGTGATAGAACAGGTGAAGGCTCTGGCCAGCATCGATCTGAAAAAGGATGAGCCGGCCCTGCTCAGCCTGGCTGAAAAATACAGGATCCCATTTGCCGTATACACTGCCCGGGAGCTGGGCGAGATCCGGGAAGTGACGTCCCGGTCTGATTTTGTAGAGCGCACGGCAGGCGTGGACAATGTGTGCGAGAGAGCAGCCCTTCTGTGTGGAAAGGGAGGAAAGCTGATCCAGGGGAAACGGATCGGAGAATCCATGACCAGTGCTCTGGTCAGGATGCCGGTGACACTGGATTTCGGCTCAGAAGTAAGGAGACAAGTATGACAGCAGAGAGCAGCATGATAACAGAGAACAGTATAATAACGGAGAGTGACGGAATAACAAAGGGAGGGAGACAACAGAGTAAGGAACCGGACATTCTGATCTTTGCCGGGACGACCGAGGGGCGGAAGCTTGCAGAGTACGCGTCAGAGATCGGAGCATGCTGCTATGTCAGCGCAGCTACGGAATACGGGAAAGAGATTTTAGGAGAGCGTCCGGGGATTCGGGTGTTATCCGGGCGGATGGATGAAGGACAGATCGCAGGTTTCCTGGAAGAGAAGGGGATCCGTCTGGTGATCGACGCGACTCACCCCTTTGCCCTCGCTGTCACAGAAAATATCCATGCCGCCTGTGACAGGACAGGTGTGCGGTATGTGAGATGCCTGAGGGAAAAGGGGACAGATACCGGGGGAGAGGTGGTCATGGTGGACTCTGTCAGGCAGGCGGTGGAATATCTGAAAACCACGCAGGGAAATATTCTGATCGCTACGGGGAGCAAAGAACTTCATCTGTATACAGAGATCCAAGGATACAAAGACCGGTGTTTCGCCAGAGTGCTTTCTACGCCGGAGTCAGTGGAGGAGAGCGCAGGACTGGGATTTCAGGGGAAGCATCTGATCGCCATGCAGGGACCGTTTTCGCGTGAACTGAACCTTGCCCTCCTGAAGTATGCAGATGCTGCATACTTTGTCACAAAGGAGTCGGGAAAGGCAGGAGGCTTTGAAGAAAAGCTGGAAGCGGCGCGGGAAGCACAGGCTGTACCTGTGGTGATCGGAAGACCAGGGGAGGCAGGAGAGAGCCTGGAGAGGGCGAAGGAGATCCTTCTGGAACAGTTGAAAACAGGATAAAAGAGTCTGTAAAAATCTGTATTTTTATAGTAAATGCAAAAATATTACTAAAAAGTATGGATAAAAATCTTAGAATAGATTGTGTGGCGAGAGAGCCTGTGATAAAATAAAAAATCAGTTGGAGGAGAAGCTGCGGAATAGATCCAAGGAGGCTGCTCGATCCGGCGGTACAGGCGGACAGAAAGGAAGGACAGGCATGGAGCAGGGAATGATCCATATTTACTGTGGAGAAGGAAAAGGGAAGACCACAGCAGCCATCGGGCTTGCCGTGCGCGCGGCAGGCCGAGGGATGAAGGTTCTGTTTGCCCGATTCCTTAAGAATGAAGACTCCGGGGAGCTGAAAATCCTGGATTCGATACCCGAGATCGAGGTTCTGCATCTGGAGCGGTCATACGGCTTTTTCAACACTCTGACAGAGGAAGAAAAAGAAGAGGTCCGGCAGATGTACGGAGAACTGTGGGACCATATTAAGAAGAGGGTCTCAGGCGGAGAGTTCCGGATGCTTGTCATCGACGAATTTATGGCAGCATGCCGGTATGGGCTGATCGACAGGGAAGAAGCGCTTGAATTTCTGGCAGGGAAGCCGGAAGCGCTGGAGGTGGTCCTGACCGGAAGAGATCCGGCGCCGGAGTTGACAGCTCTGGCGGATTATGTATCAGAGATACGCAAAGTGAAGCATCCCTTTGACCAGGGCATCCTGGCGAGAAGAGGGATTGAATACTGAATCATATATGTTGTGTCATGCGCCGAGGCAAAGAAAGAGACTGTCAGGTGCATTTCACATAGATATCCAGATCCGGCATACATTTGAAAGGTACGAGGAAGTCAGGTGAGAATCCTGCGCAATACCCGTTGCTGTATTGGCGGAGCGGCATTCCATTCTGTCC
>CALWFS010000186.1 GCA_944377705.1 uncultured Mediterraneibacter sp.
GCTACGGAAAAGGGACTTGAACCCCTACTAACAGAGTCAGAGTCTGCTGTGCTGCCAATTACACCATTCCGCATTATATATCGCCCGCTCTCGCAGGCAACATGGTTATTATATCAGACTTTCTCAAAAAATCAAGCATTTTTTTAAATTTCTTTACAATCACTTTTTAATTCGGATTTTTCAGTCATTATCTTTCCTGATCCATCCATTCTCCGTCAAATACGACCTCTGCCGGTCCCGTCATATATACTGTATCTTTCTCCCGATCCCACCGGATCTGCAGATCTCCCCCGAGGAGTCTGACTGTCACCTCGTCTTCTGTCAGCCCATTCAGCACACACGCCACAGCCGCGGCACAGGCCCCCGTCCCGCACGCCAGTGTTTCTCCGGAGCCTCTCTCCCACACGCGCATCTCTGCTGTATGGCGATCGATCACTCTGACAAACTCGGTGTTGACCCGGTTAGGGAACCTCTCATGATTCTCAAACTTGGGTCCAGCCTCCTCCAGCGGAAATTCTCTCACATCGCATTCCACAAAAACGACCGCATGAGGATTGCCCATGGATACACATGTCATCCTGTATTCTTCGTCTCCCACAAGAATCGGTACGTCCACAGCCATATCTCCATCTGCTGTCACAGGCACCTTCGAAGGTTTCAGTTCCGGTCTGCCCATGTCCACCTTCACCATCTTTACCTTTCCGTCTTCCACTGTCAGATCCAGATATTTAATCCCGCCCAGCGTCTCGACAGAGATATTCGTCTTATCAGTCAGGCCATAATCATACACATACTTTGCCACACAGCGTATGCCGTTTCCGCACATCTCGCCCCGGGACCCGTCCGCATTATACATCTCCATCTCAAAATCCGCTTTTTCCGACGGATTGATCATGATCAGACCGTCAGAGCCGACACCGAAATGCCTGTCGCTGATCCTGCGAGCCAGCTCTGACGGATCATCGATTTTTTCTTTCAAACAATTTACATATACATAGTCATTGCCAAGTCCCTGCATTTTGGTAAATTTCATTCTCTGTACCACGCTTTCTCTTATTTCCTGCTATCATTTATACCTTGAACCCTGTACTGTGTCAACCGCTCTTTCTAATTTTGAAGTAATATATTTACAGGCTCACTGATCCATCACTGACAGCACCATCTGCGCGGACTCTGTCATATTCCTCCCGCCTTCCATGCTGGTCTTCTGAAGGTATCTGTGCGCTTCCTCTTCGGACATGCCGTTCCGTTCCATAAGAAGCGCCTTTGCCTGCTCGATCACCTGCTGTTCCCCTCTGCTGCGCTTCCGGGCAGTCTCCCTGCGTTTCTTCCTGCGGCTTTCCTGAGCCTGGCTCATCATTTCTATCGTATTCAAAAGGTCATATGCCTTGAGCGGAGAGGGAAGCCCCACGATTCCTTCCGGCAGAGAATCTATCCACCTGTCTGACGGAGCGATCAAAAGGATCTCGAATCCGGCAGGAAGAAGCTCCCTTAATTCCGTATAAGGCATATCCTGCAGCCTTGTGCCGCAGATAACGATCCCCTGGTTCCACATCTCTGCGTGCTGGAGGACCTTTGAGCCTGTCAGACAGACAGCCGACACCTTGACCCCGGATCTTGTCAGTATGTTCCGTATATTTACCGCATTTTCTCTTTTCGAAAACGCGACGACAATATTCGTCAAATCCGTGTCACCTCCTGCTGTCTATCCTTCTGTTTTCCCTGTTTATCCGTTTTCTTCCGCCATCTGCCGCATCATCTGGTCACAGCCTGTAAAGATAATTGGAAATCTCCCAGTCTGTTACCTGCATGCAGTAATCATGATACTCCTTTTTGTGCGCTTTAATGATCTTATCGGCCAGACCTCTTCCGAGCACATCCAGGACAAGTTCATCCTTTTCCAGTTCTTCAACTGCCTCTTTCAATGACCTCGGCAGCTCCTGTATGCCGAGCTCAGATCTGCGCTGCGGCGTCATTTTCTGAATATCCTCGTCAATGCAGTCCGGAGGCATGATCTGATTCCTGATCCCATCCATTCCGGCTTCCAAAAGAACTGCAAGCGCCAGATAGGGATTGGCCGCAGCATCCGGGCTTCGCAGCTCGATCCTTGTATTTACTCCTTTCCCGGATGGCACTCTGATCAGCGGTCCGCGCGTCCTTGATGACCAGCCCATATAAACCGGCGCCTCATACCCCGGCACAAACCGCTTGTAAGAATTAACTGTGGGGTTTGTAATGCAGGTAACCGCCTTCATATGCTTCATCAGCCCGCCGATAAAGTAGTATCCCTCCCGGCTCAGCCCATTTACATCCTCACTGTCCTGAAATACATTCACCCCGCCACGGTCCAGGGACAGATTGACATGCATTCCCGACCCGTAAGTCTCGATCCTCGGCTTCGGCATAAAGGTTGCATGCAGCCCGTGCCTCTTTGCAATGGTCTTCACGACCAGCTTAAACGTCATCAGATTATCTGCTGTCACAAGCGCTTCATCATAGCGAAAATCGATTTCATGCTGAGCAGGGGCGATCTCATGGTGGGATGACAAAATCTCAAATCCCATGTCTTCCAGTGTAAGCACCATGTCCCGTCTCGCATTCTCCCCAAGGTCAAGCGGCCCCACATCAAAATATCCTCCCTGCTCATGCGTCAATGTGGTAGGCAGACCGTCCTCATCCGTATGGAACAGGAAAAACTCACACTCCGGTCCTGCGTTCAGTGTATATCCCATTTCAGCCGCCCTGCCGATCGCCCGCTTAAGCACATATCTTGGATCGCCCTCATAGGGCGTCCCGTCTTGTCTGTATACATCGCAGATCATCCTTGCCACTTTGCCCTGCTGAGGCCTCCACGGAAAAATCTCAAACGTGCTCAGATCCGGATAAAGATACATATCCGAATCCGTCTCCCCTGAAAGCCCCTCCAGAGAAGATCCATCAAACATGCACCGGTTATCCAGCGCTTTCTCAAGCTGGCTCACTGTAACCGCCATATTTTTCATTGTGCCAAAAATATCCGTAAACTGCAGTCGTATAAACGCGACATCCTCCTCTTCCACCAGCCGCAGGATATCTTCCTTTGTGTAATCGTGCATATAAAATGAAACCTCCTTCCATTCTGATTACGCTCTGTTTCTACTATGAAGAAAAGGGCGTTCTCCACCTGTGGGAAACGCCCTTGTTTCTTTGCTCATTATATAATCCCCCCGCCCAATTGTCAAATCAAATCTGGATTTGGCTGTGGGGACTTCCTGCCGTCCACACACAAATCCAGATTTTAAATCCTTCCATAGAGCTTTGTCACTCTGAGTATCTCTTCCGCCGTCTCTTCGTCAAACTGCCCTTTCTTCATTCTCCACACCCAGTTGCCTCCAAGCGTCGAGGGGATATTGATACGCGCCTCGCTTCCAAGCCCGAGGTAATCCTGTATGGGAATCACGCACAAGTCTGCAACGCTTCCCATTGCCAGACAGATAAAGTCTCCGGCAAGGCTGTCTTCGTCAAGCCTCGGCTTGCACATATATTCTTTGGCAAAATCTCTGGCATATTTCCCAGCTTCATGATACCAGCCCCTTGTGGTGTCATTGTCATGGGTGCCTGTATAGACAACACAGTTCGTCGGATAAGTGTGGGGGAGATAGTTGGAAGACTCCCTTGCATCGAACGCAAACTGGAGAACCTTCATTCCCGGGAATCCGCTGTCCTTGAGAAGCTTAAGGACACTCGGAGTAAGGAATCCCAGGTCCTCAGCGATGATCTCCGGCCGTCCCAGCTTTTCCTCGATCGCTTGGAAAAGATCCATGCCCGGTCCGGGCATCCACTCTCCGTTTACAGCAGTCTTCTCACCATACGGGATCGAGTAATACTCATCAAAACCTCGGAAATGATCAATCCTCACCACATCATAGAGCTTCAGACAGTGCTCGATCCTGCGGATCCACCACTCATATCCCGTCCTCTTATGATATTCCCAGTCATACAGAGGATTCCCCCAGAGCTGTCCCGTAGCGGAAAACGCATCCGGCGGGCATCCCGCCACCCCTGTGGGCTCGTTGTTCTCATCAAACTGGAACATCTGAGGCGCCGCCCATGTATCCGCACTGTCAAACGCCACATAGATCGGGATATCCCCGATGATCTTCACGCCCTGCTCATTGGCGTAGGCATGGAGCTTCTTCCACTGGCGGTCAAACTCATACTGCTGGAACTTGTAGAAGCTGATCTCCTCTGCCAGCTCTTCTCTCGCCGCTGACAAAGCTGCCTCCTCCCTGTTCTTGAGCGGAGCGTCCCACTCATTCCAGCTGGCTCCGTCGTTTTTGTCTTTGACCGCCATGTACAGGCTGTAATCGTCCAGCCAGAAAGCATTCTCTCTTGCAAACCACTCATACGCTTCCCGTTCCTGATGCCCGCCTGCTATGCAGTCACGGAACCGTTCATAAGCCTTTTTCAGCACTTTGAACCTTGTCTTATAGATCCTCGCATAGTCAATAGTCTCATCCTGCTCTTCAGAATCATATTCGCT
>CALWFS010000187.1 GCA_944377705.1 uncultured Mediterraneibacter sp.
GCCCTTTTCTTTCTCCACATGGAAGATCCTGTCAGCTGCCTGCGCAGACTTATCGCAAAGTCCGGGGAGCTGCCTCCTGAGAGCGAGCAGCCCCCGGTAATACTCCACAAGATCCCTGTTCTGCCACGCCTGCTCCCAGTCCAGGCGGTTTAAGGCTATGGGAGCATTGTAGGAATCTTCCATCCCGTCTTTTGTGCGGGCAAATTCTTCCCCTGACAGGAGGAAAAGACTTCCCTGGCAGGTCATGTACAGAGCCGCTGCCATCCGGTTCAGCCGCATCCTCTCTTTTTCATCTGCCTGAGGCATTGTCTCAGCCAGCTTATCCCACAGAGTCTGATTATCATGAGCAGATACATAAGTAATAATCTGCGAAGGCGCTTTTACCCCTGCTGTCCGCCATGCGGTCACGCCGCTG
Source organism: uncultured Mediterraneibacter sp. (assembly GCA_944377705.1). GTDB lineage: Bacteria > Bacillota > Clostridia > Lachnospirales > Lachnospiraceae > Mediterraneibacter. The sequence goes on from CALWFS010000187.1 coordinate 416, forward strand.
ATGATATCGTCCTCTTTATCCTCTGCGCCATTGATAAATCCGGGTTTTCTCACTTTCAGAGCCGAGCCTTTGACCGCGTCTCGCGTATCGTCGCAGAACATGCCGATCTTCTCATCCAGCAGGCGGATATTTTTCTTCAGTGCCGGCACCGCGCCGTCTTCCATCGCCGTCTCTGCCGCTGCCCACGGCTCTCCGAAAAGCATCTTCTCTCCCCTGCCATACCGTACATCGAGTTCCTTCCGGATCCGATTCATCAGATCCACGTCCAGGAGCCCCATCAGGTCAAAGCGAAATCCGTCTACATGGTATTCCTCCGCCCAGTAGAGCACGGATTCCAATATATATTTTCCGCACATTTCTCGTTCGCTCGCCACGTCATTCCCACAGGCGGAACCATTAGAGATCCTGCCGTCGTCAAACACCCTGTAAAAATACCAGGGGACCGTGCGCTGGAACCAGGAATCCAGCGAATACGTATGGTTGTACACCACATCCATGATCACACGGAACCCCCGCGCATGGAGCGCCTGGATCATTTCTTTCATCTCCCGGATACGCACTTCGCCCCGGGCAGGATCTGTTGCATAGGACCCCTCCGGTACATTATAGTTCACCGGATCATAGCCCCAGTTAAACTCTGTATCCTTTCCGGCCTCATCCACGGATCCGTAGTCATACGCGGGCATGATCTGCACATGAGTGATTCCCAGATTTTTTAAATACTCCAGACCTGTCGGATGCACTCCGTCATGATACAGTGTCGTATCCCCACAGGTAAATGCCTTATACTTTCCCCGGTATTCTTCCGGAAAGCCCCCGGACGCATCCCAGGAAAACTCTTTTACATGGAGTTCATAGATGATCTGCTCCGCTTGGATCTTCGGCGCCCGGTCATCACTCCACCCGTCCGGATCTGTCCGTCTCAAATCTACTGCCATGCTCCTCATGCCATTGATCCCGCAGGCTTTTGCATAGGGATCCGCCGAGCGAACTGTCTCCCCCTCAGTCTCAAGGGTAAAATCATAGTAGACTCCGTGAAGGCACTCTCCTGTCTTCCAGCTCCATACGCCCTTATCTTCCTGCTTCATAGGGATCTTCTGATATGGGCTTCCTCCGCTTCCCTCCTGAAACAGATTCAGGGTGACACTGTCAGCCGAAGGACTCCACAGCTTAAACGAAGTCCCGTCACCTGTACAGCTCACCCCAAGATCATTTCCATTATATATATAATTGTCCCTGAATTCCGGACTCGAATAATACTTTTTCCACTCTAATGCCGTCTTCATAAACCTTGTCTCTCCATGTATTATCAATTTTCATATATACACTATATTCCATATAAATCCTGTAAATAGAATCCGCCAATATTCAGTTATAAAAAATGTTCTCTCCCCCTCAGGAGTATCGGGACGGACGACATAGCCGCAGCCGTCCGCCCGGTTATCTGCTTATTTATCCTTTCACCGCTCCGGAAAGTCCGTCTACATAGTACCTCTGCATATACAGGAACAATGCCGCGATCGGAACAGATATGAGCACTGCTCCGGCCGCAAAGCTGGTATACCAGCTGTCAATGTACTCTTTCTCGAGCATCCTCCACAGTCCGATAGCAATGGTATACTGGTCAGCATTTGCCCTGCAGATTACCTTTGCAAAGATGAAATCCAGCCACGGGGACATAAAGGATGTCAGCACTGTATAGATAACGATCGGCTTACTCAGAGGAAGGGTGATCTTCGTAAAGATCTGCCACCTCGTACACCCGTCCAGGATCGCCGCCTCATCCACCGCAGTCGGAATCGTATCAAAGAACCCCTTCGCGATCTGGAAGCTCAGCGCCGCTCCTCCCGAATAGACCAGGATCAAAGCAAGTTTGATCAGATTGCCCTCAGTCATGCCAAGCGCTTTCAGGATAAAGTAAACAGCGACCATGGACATAAATCCCGGGAATAAGCCAAGGATCATCGCCATATTCATGTACGGCTTCCTCATTTTAAAGCGCAGCCTTGACAGGCAGTAGGACACTGCCAGCACATAGAATGTGGCAAGGATACAGGAGCAGATGGCAATGAACAGCGTATTCATGAACATCTGCGGGAAGTTCAGGATCGTGGTATCCGTAAACAGTTTCGCATAGTTATCCAGTGTGAACGACTGCGGGAAAAACGTGGATACATAGGACCCCTTCTCCGCGCGGAAGCTGGTCAGGATTACCCAGACAATGGGGAATACCCAGATCACCGCGAGGATCCCGAGGATCACATGGACGATCGTATTATTGATAAAACGTCTTTTCTTCGCAGAATGAATCTTATTGCCAGCCATGCCTAGAACCCTCCTTCTTCTTTGTATGATTTACTGTTCCGGTATGTAAGCAGCGCCGCTATCGCGAGGATGACAAAGGTCAGGATACCGATGACAGCTCCGATATTGTAGTACTGCTTATCAATGGTCAGCTTATACAGCCATGTGACCAGCAGGTCCGTCTTTCCGGCAGTAGACGACAGGTCCGTGACCGGAGCGCCGCCGGACAGCAGGTAGATGACATTAAAGTTATTGACGTTTCCTGTAAAGGTAACGATCAGATAAGGCGTTGTCACATACAGCATGTAAGGCAGCGTGATCTTTGTGAAGATCTGGAATGCATTCGCCCCGTCCACTTTTGCCGCCTCATAAAGCTCGCCGGGGATATTCTGGAGCACGCCGGTAAGCTGAAGCAGTGTGTAAGGTACGCCGACCCAGATATTGACGATGATGACTGTCACTCTTGCCCATGTAGGATCCGTAAAGAAGGGAAGGCTCGCATCCTGCGCGATCAGTCCCAGGTTTCTCAGAAGTACATTCACAGCGCCCTCGGGCTGGAGCATGGTCCTCATGATCAGCAGGGAAACGAACATCGGCACTGCACAGGAGAGCACGAAGCAGAATCTCCAGAATCCTTTTGCCCTTGTCCCCTTTCGGTTGATCATCAGCGAAATGATCATACCGAATATATAGTTGGAAAACGTAGCAAAGAACGCCCACACCAAAGTCCATCCCAGCACAGACCAGAATGTGCTTCCCAGGATACTGCCGGAATCAAACAAAGCCTTAAAGTTATCCAGCCCCACCCAGTCAAAGAGCATAAGGTGATTGTCGATCTTACTGTAATTCGTAAATGCCATGCAGATCATAAAGATCAGCGGCAGGATCGTAAACGCAAAGATAAAGAACATGGGCGGCGTCATGAGAAGCCTGTGCAGGTTCTCATGGAGCAGGGACTTTAAGTCTTCCCTGAAATTATTTACATGTCTGCCCTCTTTGTCCAGGCACTCTGCCTTGTAGGCACTGCGCAGAGCCCCGCGCCATGCAAGGAACATCAGCAGCGTCAGGAGAACGGTCGCCACTCCGTAGAGCAGGATCAGGACTGACTGGTCTCCCTTTGTATACATATAGACCTGAAGTGTCTCGTCCCAGTATTCTTCCTGGGGAACCGTGCCAAGACTTCCCAGCATACTTAAGAAACCGATCCCGTTCACCGCCATAAATACGACGTAAGCCACTTCCACCGCAAGGTACAGAAGTCCTTTGATCTTCTGTCCGTGCACGATATTGCCAAATCCCATGAGTATCATGGAAAGCTTTGTCTCAAGTCCGCCCTCCCGGATCGCCCTTGTGCATGTATAGGGAGTCGGAAAATCATTTACTCTCTTTTTGAAAATTCCCATCCTCGTCACCTCATTCAGATTCCATCACTGTTCATCGCTTCATTCATCTGCTCTGTCTGATCCGCTGCGTTATCATGGGTAATGCTTCCGTTTCGGATTCCCTTACCCATGTTTTCCACCGGAGTCCAGCAGTTGTTCATCTTAGAAACAAAGGGCTGGAGGATCGATGTATTCAGGAAGGTGTCATTCTGAGCCATAACTACCGGATCTGAACCGATCTCCGGATCCCCCATCAGCTCTGTAGAGCAGGGGATGACTCCGCACATCTCATAGTGCGCTCTCTGGGCTTCCGGCGATCCGAGGAATACAGCGAGCTCAACCGCTGCCACCATGTTTTCTGTGTTCGGGTTCACTCCGAT
>CALWFS010000188.1 GCA_944377705.1 uncultured Mediterraneibacter sp.
ATGAGCGTCTCGATTGCCGCCTCCTGCTCCGCGATCTGTGTCATCTGTACCATCTGATCCACAGCAGACTGCTTTTCCGCATCGCTTAAATTCGTATTGTCAATAATGCCCTGGAGCGTTTCCTTATTCTGGGCTCGGACCTGCTCCCTCGTAACTTTCGCCTGTGCTACGGTCGTCTCAGCGCTGCCGCTGGTAAGTACGGCTTCCCCCGGTGTTCCCTCCACCTCAGAGTCATTGCTCTCAATGTCCTCTGTCCCTGTCTCAATGTCCTCCTGGGAAATGTCCAGGAGCTCTTGATTCGCCAGATCCGCATTCGCCTCCGCCGTACCGTCAGCTGACTCTCCGAACAGCTTTCCGGAATAGTTGAGGTATCCGGCTACCGCGATCATAACCGCAAGGGTAGCAATAATGATCTGGTTTTTCTTAAATAATCGTTTCACTCTTAAGATCCTCCTTCTATGTATCAAGCCCGTTTCATTATTTTAATCTTATGCGCCTCCACTCCGAATAATGCCTGAACTGCCTCAGTTATATTCTGAGCCACCACTGCGTTATCCCCGCCGTCCGCGATCACTACCACGCCCTCCACTTCCGGCGCAAGCTCCTTGCTCACATAGGGCGTTGACGATCCGTCAGATGTCTGTTCATAGATGCTTGTCTTGTCTGATGACTGGTCTTCCACCCTCCTGGTTCCTCCGCTTGAGTCCTCCTCTTCCGTGGACTGGCTTGAGCTGGACTGGTCTTTCTCGATAATCTTCTGCCCGTCTGACTTCAGAGTGATCATCACCGTAACTTTCCCGACCCCTTCCACATCCTCCAGGACCCGTGCAGTCTTTTCCTCCAAATACCTTTCATAATCTCCGCTATCCCCGATAGCAGATGACTGCGCCGGCTCCGTATCTTCCGACTGATTCCCCGAACTGTTTCCAGATTGTTCCGGGACCGGGAACACAATGACAAGAAGGAGAATCCCTGCTAACAGGATGAGGAGAAGCTGATTTTTCTTTGGCAGTTTCTCACCTGTGCGCATATCCGAGAACCATTGTTTCCATTTTTCACTTCCCAATCTCTATCTCCTCCACTTTGATCATCTCCTCACCCTGAGCGCCACCCCTGTCTGTCAGTACACTCTCCCCTGCCTCAGTATCTTCCCTTGGATCCTCCCCCAGAAAATCAAAAATCTCCGACTGCTCATAGATTTCCTCAGCTCGTTCAATTTCCCGTCGCTCCATCTCATACTCCTGCCCCTTGTAAAGCGTACGGAACGTGCCTTCCATCCCTGCCAGCTTCAGCAGCGGGGTAGACAGCAGCAGGATCAGCACCAGTCCGGAAAAGAAGCGGATATATTTTCCGTAATCCTTCCCCGGTATGGCGTGCATCACAGCAGCCATCACGATCAGGTAGACAGAAATATTCTGTATCCATCCGTAAATTCCTTCCAGCATATCTTTCCACCTCGGCAAACCAGATATAAGAAGTCCGCGCTTCCTCTCTTTTACTCCATTCAGGATGTAGACGCCGCAACGACCGCGATTGTCAGAAGAAATAAGAGCCCCACAGTAAAAATAACTCTGACCATAAGCTCATACCCTTCGCTGACTCCGCTGATGCATGCAGTGATCCTTTTGTCAGATACCGGCTGTACGAGCGCTGCCGCCACCTTATACATCAGCGCCATCAGCGCCATCTGGACGATGGGACCGAGACAGATGAGGACTGCGATCACCGCCCCTGCCATCCCGATACCATTCTTGATCAGGACCGCAGTCCCCAAAAAGATTTCCGCAGCGCCGCCCATAGCATTTCCCACCCATGGCAGCGCCTCCGCGGTCCGCGTCAGAGCGCTCCTTTTCAGCGTATCAATGGCAGGTGCCAGAAGTCCCTGCACAACATTTACCCCGATCACACACGCAAGCAGCGTCTTCAGGATCCACGTCACTACTTTATGCAGCAGTTCTGCAGACTCTGACAGGAAATCCTCTCCCGTCAGATTGCCCAGAACACGAATCATGATATAGATATGGATGACCGGCAGCACAAACCGGATGATCACAAGCTCCACCACGTAGATCAGCAAGAGGATCACATTATAAAAAAACATGGACGTGACGCTGCCCGAGGCAAATGCCACTGCCAGAAAATAACTTGGACACAGGACACGCATAAATTCCACAACAGAATCCAGCTTTCCCTCCAGCCCCTGCGCCGCCGTCTGAAAAGATGTCAGGCAGAGCGTGATCAAAAGCATATACAGCACATAAAAACTGATATCCGATATCTGCCGGTTCTGAAATGCTCCCGAAAAATTGCTGAACACTGCCGCCGCAAGGGCGATAAGAAGGATATATACCAGATTGTGCCAGTTATATCTGAACTCATAGGAAACCACATCTGAAAGGAAATCAAGGAGCACGCCCCCTGCTTCTTCCGCATCCCCTGACATCAGAGCTGTCACTACATCTCCGAACTCGATCTTCTCATCCGGGAACATGTCCTGTAAGCTTTTCTCGATCTCATCAAAATCAAATTCCGAGAGGATCGCCTCCTCAATCTTCTCCTGGACGGCATCTGATTCCTGGTCTTCCTGTTCCTCTGCATTCACGATCTTTGTCCCCAGCCCGAATACGAGAAGGACAAGGAGGATCGTAAACAGGAACTGCCTTTGCCGGCCGCTCATGACAGAAACTCCCGGATTGTCTCAAGAAGAGCCAGAAGCACCGGCATGCCCAGAGCCAGTATAGTCAGCTTGCCGAAGATCTCGATCTGTCCCGCTATTGTCTGGTATCCCGCATCCTTGCAGATGCCGGAGGAAAACTCCGCTATGTAAGTGATGCCGATCATTTTCAGCATAGTGGCAAGATAGCCGGCATCCATATCAATATAAGAAGCGATCTGCCCCACCGTGTTTATGAAAACGCCCAGCCTGTCCACGATGAACGAAAACAGGACAATGCTCACCGCTGCACTTACATAGATCCCATACTCTGCTTTTCCGCCTTTCAGCTGTATGGCAAGGACCGCTCCGATGACCCCTATGATTCCGACCTGGATCATACTCATTCTGCCACCTCCTCACAGGATATCCTTCTCAAAGCGCGAATAACTGACGGATCGACAGAAAGAGATCATATATATAAGGCAGGATCCAGGACAGTACAAGGATCAGTCCGGCAAGGCTCGCCAGGAACGCCTGCTCTTCTCTTCCGCTGTGCTTGAGCACCTGGCTTAATATGGATACAAGGATCCCTACTGCCGCAATCTTAAAAATCAGACTTATATTCATGCTTCCTCCATAATCAAAGCAGGATCACAATGAGAAAAATACCACTCATCACACCCAGACAGCCTCCCACTCTTATCTTTGAGGAAAGCCCTTCTCTCAGCTTTTCGATCTCCAGATCCACTTTGTTCAGATACATCTGAAGAGCATGGTCCAGCGTATCTTTCTCCAGACTTCCCAGAAATGTCCCGGGTTCTTTTACCAGAATTGAATGTTCATATTTCAGGTTCAACTCTCCCAGGTATCTGTCCACACAACGGTTCCACATTCGCGCAAATCCATATTCATCTCTTTTCTCCATCTCTGCGGCCGTCTTGATGAGCCATCGGTCATAAGGCGCCTTCACTCTCCTTGCCACTTCTGAAAAGATTTCCGGAAGCGGCGCATGGGTGTATGCGATCTCGCCTTTGATCAGGCTCATCACATATCGGAAATACAGCATTCTCCCCAGATATCGCTTCAGTTCTTTCCCATATACGTATCCTGCCCCTCCTGTTGCTGTCAGGATCAGGATTCCCCCTATTATTCTCTGCACAACACACTCCCCCGCTCATCATAGACTCCCCTGATCTCTCCAGGCTGTTTTCCATTTCCCAGGACTACATACCGTTCGAACATCCTTCTTCTTATCAACTCCCCAAGCACCGGTTTCTTCGTCGCTTCATCCATATCCAGTCCGTGTACACTGGCAATCAGTTTGCACCCACACTGCATGGCATATTCGATGGCATGGATATCCTCGCTTGTCCCGATCTCATCCACTGCGATCACCTGAGGTGACATAGACCGGATCAGCATGATCATACCTTCTGCTTTCGGGCAGCAGTCCAGGATGTCCGTCCTTGTGCCCAGATGATTCTGGGCAATCCCCAGATAACATCCGCCCAGCTCCGAGCGCTCATCCACGACCCCGACAGAGCAGCCTTTTACATACTTGTTACCGTCCGATATCTGCCGGATCAGATCTCTGATAAGGGTCGTTTTTCCGCAGCATGGCGGCGAGATGATCAGTGTATGGCACACCTGCATATTTTTTGTGATGTAAGGGAGGAGTCTGTCCGCGCACCCAAGCACCTCATGGGATACGCGAATATTGACGGATGATATGTACTGAATATTCTTCACCTTATCTTTTTCCATGATCACTTTTCCTGCCACTCCTACTCTGTGCCCTCCTTCTACTGTCAGGAAACCC
>CALWFS010000189.1 GCA_944377705.1 uncultured Mediterraneibacter sp.
CACTGTAACAACGCCGACATTCGGATCAATCGTACAGAACGGATAGTTTGCCGACTCTGCCCCTGCTTTTGTCAATGAGTTAAATAATGTGCTTTTTCCGACATTCGGTAACCCTACGATTCCCAGTTTCATTTATTCTTTATCTCCTTTATCTGTTAAGCTTTTTCTGCTAATCTCTCGTCTCCATCAGTATCACCTTCCCGAACGAAAACGAAATCGACACCTCATCCTCCGCAAATTCATTGCTTACGCAGAGGCTGTCATCCGGCCTGAGGAAATGATTTTTGAGCGGATATTTTGCCCCGGTGATCGTCAGAGCATCCACGGGAAGCTCCATTGGGAACAGAGAAAAATACTTCCCGAACGCCTCTTCCCGCTTCAGCGTGATCCCTTTATCCAGGAGCCGGATCTGATTGTGGCTGTCCACGATCCTGGCGTCCGTTCCCGCGTCCAGCGCGATCTGAAGGCACTGGATATTTGCCCAGAGATGGTCAATACGGGTCCCCGTACCGCCCAGGATCCATATCTCCTTCCGGTTCAGCCCGACGCAGAGCCGCAGGGCGATCTCCGTGTCCGATGCATCCTTGACCGGGTTAAACTCCCGGATCGGCACATCCTTCTCTTCCCTGTAATAGTCCACCAGCCCCTTGGGCACGCTGTCAAAATCCCCTACGATATAATCAGGCTTGATCTCATGGTCGTAGAGAAACTTCAGCCCTCTGTCCACTCCGATCACAAACTCTGTATCTTCGCCTTTAATGATGGGGAGTGCGAAATCCTTCTCAAGCATTCCCCCGCTTACGATCACAGTCCGCTTACTCATGATTCCTCAATATCTCCATAAATTCTGCAGTGTTTTTTCTGATATTACCTTTATAAACCCCTGATCCGGACACGATCACATTTGCTCCCGCGTCCAGCACTTCAGCCACATTTGAGTGGTAGATGCCGCCGTCTACTTCCACATCCTTCTCAAGATCTCTCTCATCAAGAAGGTATCTGAGCTGTCTGATACGCTCCAGAGATTCCGGGATAAATGCCTGGCCTCCGAATCCCGGCTCCACGCTCATGACCAGGAACATGTCCGCTTTGTCAAGATAGGGGATGAGTTCCTCCACAGGAGTCGCCGGCTTGATCGAGATACCGGCTCTCACCCCGCATGCATGTATCGCGTCAAGCGCTGCGCCCGGATCTTCACACGCTTCCAGATGGATCGTAATGATATCAGCTCCGCAGGAAGCGAATTCCTTCACATACCGGATCGGTTCTGTCACCATCAGATGCACATCCAGCACCTGATCCGTAGCCCCCTTCACGGATGAGAGCACCGGCATGCCGAACGAGATGCTTGGGACAAAGATTCCATCCATCACATCAAAATGGATATACTGTGCTCCTGCCTCCTCTGTCTCCTTCAACTGTTTTCCCAGGATCTTAAAATCCGCCGAAAGCATTGACGGCGCCAAAACATTCTCTCTCATCTAATACCTCTTTCTTTCCTGTAACTCCCGGTACATCAACACATAGTCCTCGTACCGGATCCTGTGTATCTTTCCATCTTCCGCAGCCTGCTTTACCGCGCACCCGGGCTCATGGACATGTCCGCATCCGTTAAACCGGCACTTTCCTTCATAGGGGGCAAATTCCGGGAAGCAGTATTTCAGGTCTTCCTTCTCCATATCACCTACATAGAGGGAGCTGAATCCCGGCGTGTCCATAATGTAGGACCCTTCTCCCAGCATGATCAGCTCGGAATGTCTTGTGGTATGCTTTCCTCTCTCGATCTTACGGCTGATGCTCCCTGTCTCCATCTTCACCCCGCTCTGGAGCAGATTGATCAGGGAAGATTTCCCCACGCCGGACGGTCCCGCAATGGCAGTCGTCTTCCCGCGCAGGAGGGCTTTCAGCCTGTCTATATTTTCCTCTTGTTTCGCACTTGTAAATAAGAGCGGATACCCGCAGCTTTCATATACTTCTTTCAGTCCGGCAATCTCCGGATCTTCAGCAATGTCCGCTTTGTTAAAGCAGAGTATCGCCGGGATCTCTTTTGTCTCCATCATGACAAGGAAGCGGTCCAGAAGGTTAAAATGCGGTTTCGGCTTTGTCACGGCGAACACGACCAGCGCCTGATCGATATTTGCCACAGCCGGTCGCACCAGCTCATTCTTTCTCGGAAGGATCTGCATGATATTTCCTTCCATATCCTTCTCATGGGTGACTTCCATCTCTACATCGTCCCCCACCAGGGGCTTTACCCCGTCTTTGCGGAAAATTCCTTTTGCCTTACACTCATAAACACCGGATCCCACTACATGAACGTAGTAGAATCCGGCAATTCCTTTAATGATCTTCCCCTGCATTTTCGTCGGTCTTTCGTCTTTCTGTTTAATGCCTTGATGATCTGTTCCCACGGGACTGTCCTTTACTGCTGTTCGCTGTCTCCGTCATCAGTATTCCCCGTATCCGCAGGTCCCAGGCTCACCCAATAAGATACAGTGCTGCCTTTTTCCACCTTCACTCCCACTTCCGGGCTCAGACGGCAGACTGTCCCCGCCGGATAATCGCTGTTCTGCTCTCCTCCGTACACAGCAGTAAGACCGGCTTCACTGAGCATCTGCTCTGCTGTCCCGGGATAAGATTTCAATACGTCCGGCACTTCAACGGTCTGCGTTCTCGGTCCAAGGCTCACCACATAGCTGACTGTGGATCCCTTTTCAACGGAGGTACCTGATCCCGGGTTCTGAGAAATGACATTCCCCGCCGCGACAGTATCGCTGTAATCCTGGCTCGCGCTTCCCACAAGGCCCACAGCCGCAAGCGCGGACTCTGCATCCGAGGCGCTCCGGTTTCTGAGATCCGGCACTTTCACTTCTTCTTTTCCAAGGCTGATCACAATCGTAACGCTGGTTCCCTCATCGACCTCTGTGCCTGCCACCGGGTCAGATGAAATCACATTCCCTGCTGCAACCGTATCACTGGACTGAGGCTCTCCTTTTGTCACTTTAAGACCTGCATCCCGGAGGATCTTCTCCGCGTCCGCCTCACTTCTGTCCACCACATTGGGGACCGCTATTTTTTCTGCCGGCTCGCCGCTGCTGATCACTACGGTGACAGTGGAATTCTTTTTCACTCGCTCCCCCTCTCCCGGGCTCTGGCTTTTGATCTCGCCTTTGGCGTAATCATTGGAGGCCTCCTCTTGTGAAGCCTTCTTGATCCCAAGATCGTGCTTCTTCAGTTCTTCTTTTGCTTCGTCATATGTCATGCCGCGCACATCCGGCACTTCGACTGTCTCTTCCTCATTCTGCGAAATACCCGGACCGGAAAAGAACCCTGCTGCATTTCCAACCAGGAAAAGTACAAGCAAAGCGATAACAACTCCTGCCACGATCATCAGGATCCGCATGATCCGCTTAGTATCCGGATTCACATTGTTCTTTCTGCTTCTCCGGTCATACTGTCCCTGACGCCTGCGAAGTCCTTCCTCCTCATCATCGTCTTCTTCATCATCATCGTAATCATCATCGGCATAGCCGCGCCCGCGTCCCTGGACCTGCTCAAGCTCTTCGGTGGACATGACCATCGTGCGGTCCGTGTCTCCGCTGACTGCCCCGAGGGCAACGAAATCCCCATCCGGGTCCACAAGAGAGCGCTTCAGATCCAGCAGGAGCGCCGCACAGTCCGGATAGCGCAGTCCCGGGTTTTTCTGGGTACATTTCATGATAATGCACTCCAGGCTGTATGGAATATCCGGCACTTCTTCTGCCGGAGATTTTATCTCTTCCTGAAGGTGCTTGAGCGCCACGCTTACCGTAGAATCACCGTCAAAAGGCACATGACCTGTGATCATCTCGTACATGGTGATACCAATAGAATAAATATCGCTCTTCTGGTCAACCACTCCGCCTCTCGCCTGCTCAGGCGATGTATAATGCACGGATCCCATCACGCTGGTACTGATCGTCTGTGTGGCGGTCGTCGCGCGCGCGATGCCGAAATCCGTGACTTTCACCTTGCCGTCTTTTGAAATAATGATATTCTGGGGCTTGATATCCCTGTGTATGATATGCTGGTTATGAGCTGCCTGAAGACCTGTCACCATCTGGATGGAGATGCTGATCGTCTCCTTCGCTGAAAGCCTGCCTTTCTTCTCGATATAATCCTTCAGCGTGATCCCTTCCACAAGTTCCATGACCATATAATACAGGCCCCGGTCCTGACCCACATCATAGACATTTACCACATTCGGATGCATCAGCCCCGCCGCCGCCTGTGCCTCGCTCAGGAACTTCTTGATAAATACCTCATCTTTGCGGTAATCACTTTTGAGCACTTTGATCGCCACATACCGGTTCAGCTTATGGTCCTTGCCCTTATAGACATCCGCCATGCCGCCGGAACCGATACGTCCCAGTATCTCATACCTCTTTCCTAAATAAACTCCTTCTCTGATCATAATACACTCACCTC
>CALWFS010000190.1 GCA_944377705.1 uncultured Mediterraneibacter sp.
TGTCTTATCGCCAGTATCTCTTCCCGGAGATCGCCTTCCACAATAAGCAATTTCGCTTTCGGCGCATAATGGCGGTATTTCATACCCGGAGCTTTCGGTGGTTTTTTGCTCTCATTGCCCAGCAGAGTCTCATCCACACTGATTTCACCGATCAGCTCCTCGAACATCTCAGCAGTTATCGCTCCCGGCCGCAGGATCATCGGCGGAATGACGGTCATATCAAGGATCGTAGATTCCAACCCGATATCCACCTCGCCACCGTCAATGATCATATCGATCTTCCCATTCAGGTCCTCTGCCACATGCTCCGCTGTCGTAGGGCTTGGCCGCCCCGAAGTATTTGCACTTGGAGCAGATACAAAGCCTCCTGCTGCCCGGATCAGTTCCCGTGCCACGGGATCCGAAGGCATCCGCACTGCCACTGTATCAAGCCCTCCCGTCGTCCCGTAAGGGACAGCGGCGCTCTTCTCAAAGATCATAGTAAGCGGTCCCGGCCAGAAATGAGCGGCAAGGATATCCGTCTCCGCCGGAATATTAACCGCGATCTTCTTTAAGTCCTCGTACTCTGCAATATGCACGATCAGCGGGTTATCAGACGGACGTCCCTTCGCCGCATAAGTCTTCAGCGCCGCCTCCTCCTTGAGAGCATCCGCTCCAAGGCCATAGACAGTCTCTGTCGGGAAGGCGACAAGCCCCCCTCTTTTCAGGATCTCTCCCGCCTCCCGTATGATCGTCCCATCTATTTGGTTTTTATCTATTTTCCTTATCCTAGTCTCCATGAATTTTATTATATCATTATTCCCTTCAAAAAAAAACTCTTTTATCACCCCTTCATCCCATCCTTAAACGGCGCCCTAATTCTGTTTTCCCTCATCCCCTTCTAAATACTGCATGATCCCTTTCACGACCGCCTCTGCGATCTTTTGCTGATATTCCTCATCCGCAAGCTTTTCCGCCTCTTTATAATTACTTAAAAATCCGCACTCCGTAATCACTACCGGCACTTCCGTTTTCTTCAATATATAATAAGTACTGTTTCCTTTTGCCGACTTTGTATTTTCAGGGTCTATCTCCTCGAACGCTGCCTGGATGAGCCCTGCTGCCCGCTCGCTCTGCGCAGAATCCGTATAATAAAATACCTGAGCTCCGCTCACTGTTTCATCATGATAGCTGTTCTGATGAATACTGACGACAAGGTCCGGTTTTTCTTTATTCATAAGCGCCGTGCGGGCTTTCAGGTCCTCTACCTGGCTTTCTGCAAGGCGTTCATCTTCTGTCCGCGTCATTATCACCTCGACTTCCTGTTGTTTTAATAACTTTTTAATTTTTAAAGAAATTTTTAAATTTATATTTTTTTCTTCCTCTCCATTTACTCCGACTTTTCCGGCATCCAGACCTCCGTGTCCGGGATCGATCATAACCAGGTATGTATCTCTGCCGTCCACCCTGCTCGACGTCTCTTTTTCTTCAGCGAATCCCTTCTTTAATAATGTTCCGCCCGCCTGGCACAGAAAAATCAGCCCGATCAGAACTGCTGCAGCCACAATAATGCCTGCTTTTTTTAACATAAAAACATCCCCCTTTCACATATATCAATGTATATGCAAAAAAGGGATGTCTCTTTCTATGCTATATGCGTTTTTTAATGTTCTGCCGTCTGTTATCCGCTCAGTTCACATACTGAAGAATCAGATCCCAAACACTGGAATCTTCCAGGCCCAGACTCCATTCAGCTACGCCCGCAAGGCTATTTGCCCTGATCACTTTTAACTTTTCTTCCAGGGACTGGTTGTCTTCCAGCCAGATCTTGTAGACGCCGCCGTCGGCCTCCCACTGGGCATAATTCTGTTTTGCCGTGGCATCCCATTCGGGCTGTACGCCGGCAGCTGAGACGACATCTGCCGCTTCATCCATACTGTACGCGTAGCTGGTCACGTTATTCGGATACGAAGCGGCTTCTGTTCCCTCTTCCGCAGCCAGTTCATCCTCTGTTTTTGGAGTTTCAAACCACAGCCGTGTAAAGAACGGAATGCCAGCCACCAGCTTTTCAGCCGGCACCGATTTCAGAGCTTCCGTTATGCCATCCTCCAGATAACCGATCGACGCCACGGAACCAGCCTGATAGGATCCATCCGTATGCTCATCGTAGCCCATGATCATCACATAGTCCGCAACCACGCCCTGTTCTTCTATATCATAGTGCTCATTGTATGGCTGGGGCACATAATTATCCACTGAAAATACCAGGCCGTTCTGCCTGCATTTAACGGACAGCTCACGGACAAACTGAATATAATGTTCTCCGCATTCTGCAGAAACAAGCTCAAAATCCAGATTAATGCCGTCCACCCCGGACTGAAGCGCCTCAGCGATCACCTGGTTGATAATCCTTGTCCGCTTCGATGTGTAACTGAGCACTTCATACGTTTCATCATAGGAGCTGATCCCCCCGTGGAAGTCCCTCAGCACCGCCCACACTTCAATATTGGACTGGTGGGCATAATTAACATAACTCGGATCCGCCAGGGAGGCAACATTTCCTTCCGTGTCACTCAGGCTGAACCACGTAGGCGCTATGGTCGTCAGCCCTTTTGTCCCTGCGATCGTCTCCAGTATATAGCTGTTGGCATCTGTGTTGGACACATTGTGCCAGGCCATGTTGATGGTATAGTTTCTGGAGATATTCGTGTAGACCGGCTCCTCAAACTCTCTGGACGTGGTCTCTGTCGCAATATCCCTGAGATCGCCTGTCCGGACATATCCGATAAATCCATCCTCTGTCCCGACCTTCATCCAGTCATCTTCATCTTCCAGCACAGTCACTTTATCAGATTTTTCCACATCTGTCAGGATCGGACTCTTCACCCCGCCCTGATACCTTACCTGCGTGTCACGCTTAACACTTGCGGTCTGAGTCTCTCCCCACTCGCATGTGATGACGGCTCTTTGCACAGGATCATCATAAACCGCATATTCCATATTCGTATACTCCTGGATGAACGGAAGTGCAATATATGCTGTTCTTCCTTCTGTCTTCAGGATTACATAATCTTCGCTCTTCCGCTCCGTTATATCTGTGTATTCCTTACTGCCGACTTCCACCGAAACGCTGCCTGACGGCAGGGTATACAACAGGACGTTCTCATTGGAATCCCAGTAAAACCGCTTATTGATCCGGTCCCGGACAACAGAATATTCGATATAATACTGTCCGTCGATGATCTTTCCCGGCGCCGGCGACTCAGAAGAACTCTCCTCCTCTGCCGATGGCTCCCTTCTGACAACATTATGATTCACCACCACAGCAACGTCGTCTCCCGATTCCAGTTCATAATATTCGTTCAGATCAGCTCTCTCATTTGATGGGCCGTATTTTCTCCAGAATAAGAAACCACCAGCTGCCGCTATGATCAATATAACAAAAATCAGCCATCGTATAACCGCATTGCGCCGTCTTCTCCTTGCTCTGCTGCTCCGCCTGCCCGGCCGCCTGTTCGCGCCGGAACTGCTGCCCCCCGGTCTCTGGGCGTTTCTGTCGGGCCGCTGTCTATGCGTACCGCCGCTGACGGTCCGCCCCGGGACTGCGCCCCTTCTTTCTCTTTCGTCCATGCCGCACCTCCTATCAGCAATTATTATACCACGTGCGCGGGAAAGGAAGCGCCGCGCAGCGGCATTTACTTTCCAAGCCGTGGCTTCAGGTATAATCCCCCGCGCAGCGGGGCAGACCGCGAAAGCGGTCCAGATTGCACATCGTGCAATCATTATACCACATTTTTATAATACGTCATTAATAATTTGCCTGTTTCGGGAGATTTTAAACAGCTCTCAGAAAACACATGTATAACAGCCTGATATCCGGCATCAAGGGGTATTCTCTGCCCGGCTGTATTCATTGATATCCGTAAACCTGAGCGCTTCTATGCATCCGTCTCTGTCAATGTCATAATCGCGCATATATGTACCCTCTTCTTTCGTCATATGTGCAGTCACGATCTGGAGCGCGCTGGCATGATATCCGTCAAGCGAGATATCGATGCCTCTCTTTTCATATCTCTCCAGCTCTGCAAACATATCCCTGTAAACTGTTTCATCCATTTTCATCCGGCGTATACTCCTTTCCTCTGCGGATCGTGATAAATAGTGTACCCCCGCCTATATCGCCATAAAGAAGAATTCGTGACATACTCTCGGTCCGGCGGCGGGACAAAAGACAGTCTGATCCACAGCGGATTCGCAATTCCTCTGCTTCTCTCCTTTCGTTCGTATTTACTTATCAGGGATACCATCTTTTGTAAGTGCAATTATAGGACTGGCCCGCCGGGTTTTCAATGTGTTTTTTGTTCATAACCTATGTGAATTCGTTGATAACCTTCCATCCTCTAATTTTATCTTTACATCTTTTTGATTTTTGTTTATACTAATGATG
>CALWFS010000191.1 GCA_944377705.1 uncultured Mediterraneibacter sp.
TCCCTGTCTATCCGCTGTCCGCAAAACCATTGATTTTATTAGCTTTTTGCCGCTATCGCTATCACACCTCATTATTATGCTGCCCTGAATTTCAATATTTTATGGAAGCGAGCAGAAGCCCTTTTGTTTCACAGGTAACAGCGGATGTTTCCTTTCCGGAAAAAATAAGCGGGATGACGTCTGCTGTTCGTTTTTGCATCCCGATTTCAAGAAGGACACTGACAATGCGCAGCGGCATCTGATAGAGAAAATCATCTGCTGTAAGAGAAATGACCAGGGTATCTGTATCTTTGGAAGCGGGAAAAGTATTTCCTTTTACATGGTCAAACCGGATATCAAACAGAGTTTTTTCCGTCCCTTTTTTCTTTCTGGCACCGGAAAAAGAGCTGAAGTCATGTCTGCCTTTCAACAGGCTGACGGCCGTTTCCATCAGGCTGACATCAGGACAGGGAAATATACTGGCGGTGTATCCGGCTGTAAAAATATCGTAGACGGGCTCTGTGCAGATGCGGTATTCGTAAGTGCGGCTCTTGGCGTTCAGATCCGCACGGAAGCGCTCCGGCGCTGATTCGGCTGACAGGACAGCGATATCCTGAGGAAGGAAGCGGTTCAGCTCTGCGCGGAATTGTTCCGGTGAGAGCGCTGCTTCGGTGAGGAAACTGACCGTCTGAGAGAGCGCGTGGACGCCCGGCTCGGTCTTTGCGCCCGCATGAAGGAAGATATCCTCTTCGGTGATCCTGCGCAGCGCAGAGATTATTTTATAGGAAACTGTTTTTTCAAAACCGTCTTTTGGCAGGCGCTGCCAGCCAAGATAACGTGCTCCGTTGTACTGAAGGGTGAGTCTGATATTCTGCATTATTTTCCTCCCAGTCTGTGGTTTCAGATTTTAAGCGTGCCTTTAGCAGATTGGTTTTCTGGATGTAATTGTAACAGAAGACAGAGAGAATTCCCAGATTTTATGTTATACTGTTTTTGAAAATGTGGTATATTGACCTGATAAGAGTAAATAACGCGGCGGGATAAGAGCAGAGGAGGCCTGTAAACAAGAACAGCGGACAGGAGCTGGAAGGAGGAAGGAGTATGAAGTTGAAGAAGAAAATGACATTGACTGTCGTGCCTGCTTTGGCGGCAGTGTCAGTCCTGCTGACCGGGTGTACGGATATGAAATCTGAAAAGCCTGTGATCTATCTTTATCCGGAACAGGCGCAGGAAGTGTATGTGCGGCTTGAACTCGACGGAGAATTCACATGTACTTACCCGGAGTACGATAACGGATGGAAAGTAAAGGCATATCCTGATGGGACACTTCTGGATCAGGACACCGGAAAAGAATATAATTATCTGTTTTGGGAAGGCACATCCGAGACTGAATATGACCTCAGCAGGGGATTTGTCGTTGAGGGAAAGGATACGGCAGAATTTTTAGAGGAAAAACTGGCGTACCTGGGATTAAATGAAAAGGAAAGAAATGAATTTATTGTTTACTGGCTTCCCCGGATGGAGGATAATAAATATAATCTGATTACTTTCCAGGGGGAAGATTATACAGAACATGCAAAGCTGAAAATCAGCCCGGAACCGGACAGTATCCTTCGTGTATTCATGGTTTATAAGCCGCTTGATAAAGCGATCGATATACCTGAGCAGGAGTTAGAGCCGTTTGAGAGAGAAGGTTTTACTGTCATTGAGTGGGGCGGAGCGGAAATGGAGTGAAAATATGAATGTTATAGAGGAAAGAAAAGTTTCAGACTCAATGGTAGAGACCGTGCACATGGTCAGGCCCAATCACATGAATGCGGCGGGCAGGCTCTTCGGAGGCATGCTCATGCAGTGGCTTGACGAAGTGGCCGGGATGGTAGCTAAGAGACATACAAGGTCGAATGTTATAACCGCGTCAGTGGATAACCTGCATTTCATCCACGGCGCATATCAGGGTGAAATGGTGGTTATTATCGGCAAGGTCACCTATGTGGGAAATTCATCCATGGAGGTGCGGGTGGACACCTATGTGGAGCATCTGGAGGACGGGATGCGCCATGCTATAAACAGGGCATATTTTACGATGGTGGCGCTGGACGAGAACGACAAGCCGAAAAGAGTGCCAAGGCTCATACTGGAGACAGAGGCAGAAAAAGCAGAGTGGGTGGCAGCGGAGAAGAGGAAAGAAATGCGGATGAGGAGAAAAAAGGAGGGGTTCTGAGAATCCGGATTTATCCCTCTTTTTGATAAGCCATCCTCTCACTCCCGTCATCTGCATTTATAATCCCGCAATATTTGAACCCGTTCTTTTCCAGCAGATGCTGCATGATCTTATTATCTTGGTGGGTGTCGATCTTCAGGTTGCCGCACCGGGAGAAAGCCCAGTTGAGACAAAAAGTGGCCGCGCCTTTTACACTGCCGTCAGAAGTGATACGATGGATAACCCCGTAGGGGCGGTCATTGAGCCACTGACCGTCACGGATGCGAAGATAAGTGGCGTCCGGACCCTGCTTATAGTAAAAGGCTGCGATGATCCTGCTGTTGTGTTCGCAGAGATAAGAACATCCGGAGTCAATATCAGAGGCGATTAGGGATTTCCCCGGATAGTTTTTCCCCCACTGATTCGGATTGCCGTTTTCAGCCATAAAGATACGGGCTCTTTCGTACATTTTTGTGAGAAGTTCCAACTCGTCAGGTTTTGCTCTTCTAATATTCATTTCCATCACCTTTCTGTATGATTAATCATTATAGCAGAAAAAGCATGTTTTTTGAAATTGATATGAAAGTTCTTTAGATACAAAATCAAGTATTTATGTATTTATATAAATACAAAATGTGGTGTGAATTGTATAAAATCGCATACAAAGAGGTTTTTGAGAACGATTATTGATTTAAATATTGTTTTTTCTAAAGGTTGATGATATACTAGCGCATGGAAGCTGGAGCGGAGAGTGAAAACTGACGTGTACAGCTGAATGAGCAAATTAATTACAAAAGATTTCAGAGGAGGTTTTTAACGAATGGCAAAAGTGAATTTTGACCAGTGGGAAGGTTTTGGCGGACATCTCTGGAAAGAGGAAGTCAATGTGCGTGATTTCATTCAGCACAACTATACACAGTATGACGGCGATGAGTCTTTCCTTGCAGATCCGACAGAAGCGACAAATAAGCTTTGGGGAGAACTTTCCAAACTGCAGAAAGAAGAGCGCGCGAAGGGCGGAGTTCTGGACATGGAGACAGAAGTTGTTTCCGGTCTGACAGCATACGGTCCGGGGTATATCAACGAAGAGATGAAGGATCTGGAGCAGATTGTAGGACTTCAGACAGACAAACCGCTGAAGAGAGCGTTTATGCCGTACGGCGGAATCAAGATGGCTGAGCAGGCCTGCACGACATACGGATACACACCGAGTGAAAAACTGCATGAAATCTTTACAAAATATCATAAGACACACAACCAGGCAGTATTTGACGTATATACGCCTGAGATGAAGAAAGCGCGTCACAATAAGATCATCACAGGACTTCCGGACACATACGGAAGAGGACGTATCGTAGGCGATTACCGCCGTGTGGCTCTCTATGGAATCGACTTTCTGATTGAAAAGAAAGAGTCTGATTTTGTTGAGTATGAGAGACATGGAATGAAAGGAACAGATTTCCGTCTCCGCGAGGAGATTGCCGATCAGATCCGTGCTCTGAAAGAGATGAAAGAGATGGCAGCGGTTTACGGATACGATATCTCCAAGCCTGCGACAAACGCGAAAGAGGCTGTTCAGTGGCTGCACTTCGGATATCTCGCAGCGATCAAGACACAGAACGGCGCTGCAATGAGCGTGGGACGTATCTCTACATTCCTTGATATCTATATCCAGAGAGATATAGAGAATGGAACCCTCACAGAGGAGCAGGCTCAGGAGCTGATCGACCACATCGTCATGAAGTTCAGAATGGTGAAGTTCGCAAGAGTTCCTTCCTACAATGAACTGTTCTCAGGGGACCCGGTATGGGCGACACTGGAGATGGCAGGTATTGGAATGGACGGACGCCACATGGTAACAAAGAACGATTTCCGTTTCCTTCATACACTGGAGAACATGGGACCGTCACCGGAGCCGAACCTGACAGTCCTGTACTCCTCACACCTGCCGGAGAACTTCAAGAAATATGCAGCGTACATCTCTGTTAAGACAAGTTCTATCCAGTATGAGAATGATGATGTAATGCGTCCGGTATGGGGAGATGATTATTCCATTTGCTGCTGTGTATCTGCAACAGAGACGGGAAAAGAGATCCAGTTCTTCGGAGCCCGCGCGAACCTTGCAAAATGCCTTCTGTACGCGATCAACGGCGGTGTGGATGAGAAGACAAAGCAGCAGGTGGCTCCGCTGTACAGACCGATTACATC
>CALWFS010000192.1 GCA_944377705.1 uncultured Mediterraneibacter sp.
AATCAGGCAGACCTGTTATGAGGTCTGCCTTTTCTATTATGCTGACCGGAACAAAAACAAGGCTTTCTGCCGATTTTTCTCCTCAGCAAAAAGCCTTTATTTTCTTTCTTTATTCTGCGATATCTGTGCTTCCGTCTTCCGTGGCTGCGCCATCTGTAGTTCCGTCATTCGCAGCAGAGTCTGTTGAGCCGTCGTCAGCCGAACTATCCTCCGTTGTCCCGTCCCCGGACGTTTCTTCCTGAGAGGTGGTGATCGTCACTCCGGTGTCGTCAAAGTCTACTTTCTTCCAGACCTTCTCATCGACCTTGATATCCGCTGCATCTCTCCACTCTTCGAGAAGAGAATCATACTGATCCTGCTTCCTCTGCTCGATGATATTTGTTTTCTCCTGATCTGTCGCCTCTCTGTCCAGCAGGCTTGTCAGCTTCGCCACATAGAGTCCGGAATCTGTCTCTACCACATCAGTCACATCCCCTTCTGCGGCAAGTGCGTCTGCCGCTGCTACAAGCTCCTCATTCGGAGTCGTGCTCTCGGAATCGAATGTCGCTGTCTGCACTTCCACTCCCACTTCCCCGGCGACTGTCTCCAAATCTTCACCGCTCTTCGCTCTGTCAGCAAGAGATTGGGCAGATGTCTTGAGATTTTCCTTCTCCTCATCTGTCAACTCCGTGGAATTGCCCGAGTCATCTGTCAAAGTGTAGGAAAAGTACACATACTGCATACCCTTCTGCGCTGCCTCCTCATCAGACACCTCCCCATCAACGCCCTCCCTCATCTTGCTATCCATCTTGGTCTGAATTGTAGAGAGTTCAAGGAATTTCTCAACATACTTCTGATATCCGGATACAGTCTCTTTCGCAATATCTGTATTATTTTCGCTGAATTTTGCCGCCGCATCCTTAATTGCCTTCTGCTCATCCTCAGACAGCGTGACCTCATAGTCCGCCGCATGCTGAGAAATAACGTACAGATTCTCCAGGTTTTCCAGAATGCTGTCTTTCATGGATTCTTCATATGTCTTGCCGTCACCTGCATCCTGGGCCCACATTTCCTCTGCGGTCGTACCCATCATTCCTGCGTAATATGTCTCATACTGTCCCTGCATCATCCTTGCATAAAAATTCGCCACTCCCAGGGTGATGTCCTCATCTCCAACTGTCGCCACAACAGCGTCTGTATCGATCGAGCCGCTGCATCCTGTCACAGACGCTGCCGTAAGCACGCCTGCTGCCGTCAGGACCGCCGCTTGTTTCCAAAACTGTACCATAACCAGCCTCCTATTTCCTCTCTGTATCCCGCCCCGCCATATCCCGGGATATCGGGGCGGGGATTTTTCGTACATATCCCGCATATACTGATACATTATATCGTGTTTTTTGAAAACTAACAAGCCTGAATCACAAAATGTTTACAAACAGTCCAGACGTGCAAGTCAATGAATAGCTTTGCTGCAATTACCCTTGCAGGGATCGGATATCCTCCAGGATCTTCCGGAGGAGCGCCAGGATATCTTCGCCTTTCTCCTTCCCGCTCCTTCCTTTTTTCCTGTACAGGAAAAAAGGCGGCTCTTCCGCTTTGAACACAAGACTGTTTCTGTAGGACTGAAGGAGAGCAGGGATCATCCTGGGATCGATCTTTGCCTTCTCATACATAGTAAACTTAAATTCTTCGCCCTTCTGCTCGACTGCGGTCACATAAGCCGAGTGCGCCAGTCCTTTGAGCGCCGCAATGTGGAGCAGCTGCTGTACCTTTTTGGGGATATCTCCAAAGCGGTCAATCAGCTCTTCCATCATATCATCCATCTCTTCCTCATTCTCAATGGCAGCGATCCTCTTGTAGATATCCAGCTTCTGATATTCATTCTTAATATAAGATTCTGGGATGTAAGCATCGATATTCAGGTCCACGGATGTATTAAAGCTCCCTTCCTCTTCTCCTCCCTTGAGCCTTGTCACTGCCTCATTGAGCATCTTACAATAGAGGTCATATCCCACTGCCTCCATGTGCCCGCTCTGTGATTCCCCGAGCAGGTTGCCCGCGCCGCGGATCTCCAGATCCCGCATGGCGATCTTGATGCCGGATCCCAGATCGGTAAATTCCCGGATCGCCGCAAGGCGTTTCTCTGCCACTTCTTTCAGGAGCTTATCTCTCCGGTAAAGAAGAAACGCATATGCCATCCGGTTCGATCGTCCCACTCGTCCACGAAGCTGATAGAGCTGGGAGAGCCCGAACCGGTCCGCGTCCTGGATGATCATGGTATTTGCGTTGGAAATATCAAGCCCAGTCTCAATGATCGTAGTAGAAACAAGGACGTCGATATCCCCATTAATAAAATCATACATGATATCCTCCAGATCCCTCTCCTTCATCTGTCCATGGGCAAAAGCCACATTCGCCTCCGGCACGAGCTGCTGAATCTTTCCCGCCACATCCGCGATATCTGTGACCCGGTTGTACACATAGTAAACCTGTCCTCCTCTTGCCAGCTCTCTGGCAACCGCCTCGCGGACCATCTCGTCATTATATTCCATCACATAAGTCTGGATAGGCATCCTGTCATGTGGAGCCTCCTCTAGGACACTCATGTCGCGGATGCCAATCAGGCTCATATGGAGCGTCCTCGGAATAGGTGTGGCAGTCAGGGTGAGCACATCGATATTCTCTTTTAATTTTTTGATCTTCTCTTTGTGAGCCACGCCGAATCGCTGCTCTTCGTCAATGATCAGAAGCCCCAGATCCTTAAATCCCACGTCCTTAGAGAGAACACGGTGTGTCCCGATGACAATGTCCACCATCCCCTTCTTCAGGTCCTCCACTGTCTTTTTCTGCTGGTAAGAAGTGCGGAACCTGCACAGCAGGTCAATGCGCACCGGGAAGTCCTTAAGCCTCTGCACGAATGTATTATAATGCTGCTGAGCCAGGATCGTGGTAGGCACAAGGTATACCACCTGCTTGCCCTCCTGGACCGCCTTAAAGGCAGCGCGGATCGCGATCTCAGTCTTACCGTAACCCACGTCCCCACAGATCAGACGATCCATGATCTTAGTGCTCTCCATGTCATGCTTTGTGTCTTCGATCGCCTGCATCTGGTCCTCAGTCTCCTCGAAGGGGAACATTTCCTCGAATTCCTTCTGCCATACAGTGTCCGGTCCGTATACAAAGCCTTCCGAATGCTGACGCGCCGCATACAGCTTCACCAGATCTTCAGCCACGCTCTGTACCGCTTTCTTTACCTGGCTCTTCGTCCTCCCCCACTGAACTGTACCCAGCTTATTCAGTCTGGGCTTCTTTGCATCCGCGCCAGCGTATTTCTGGATCAGATCCATCTGAGCTACGGGAATGTAGAGAACACCACCCTCCGCATAAGAGATCTTCATATAATCCTTTACAACCTTATCTACCTCGATCTTCTCTATGCCCTGGTAGACGCCGATCCCGTGATTTTCATGTACTACATAATCCCCCGGCTTAAGCTCCGCGAAATCCTGAATCTTCTGCCCTTCATACTTCCTGCGGCGTCTCTTCTTTTTCTTTCTGCCAAAGATATCCGTCTCTGATATGACCATAAATTTCAGCATCGGATACTCATAGCCCTCTGCCACATAGCCGCAGGATACCATGATCTCTCCCGGATTCACGGTCCGCTCCATATCCTCGCAGTAAAAGCTGCTCAGGTCATAATCCCTTAGATCTTCTGCCAGCCGCTTTGCCCTTGTCCTCGAAGCGGATAAAAGAACAACCCGGTACCCTTCCCGCTTCAGCCCCTTCAGATCACGGGTGAGGAGTTCAAAGCTGTTGTTATACGGATTGACCCCTTTTGCCTGGATACTGTATGACTTTCTCACCCGGAACATTCCGCATCTGGATTCCAGAGTCGTCGTCCCGATGCAGCTGTACTCATTCATCCTGCCAATGATATCCTTTGTCTGGAACACTTTGAGCTGCCCTTCCAGGGTCTCGTCCATTCCTGCTTCGATCCTGCTCTCCCGGCTGTGGAAATACTCCTTTTCCACCTCTTCTGCCATCTCCTGGAGGCGCTGCGGCTCATCCAGGAAAAGAAGGCTTTTCTCTCTCGGAAAATATTCCAGAAAAGAAACCGTCTCAATCCCGTCTGTCCAGTTCTCAGAAGCCGGATAGATAGTAATTTCACTTAAGTTCTCCACAGAGCGCTGGCTCTCCACGTCAAAGCTCCTGATGGAATCGATCTCATCTCCCCAGAGTTCGATTCGCACAGGCAGCTCTTCAGTCAGCGGGAAAACATCCACGATGCCTCCTCGCACAGCGAACTGCCCGGGCCCCTCAATCTGGCTCTCCCTCTCGTATCCCATGGACGCCAGCCGCTCCTCAAACTCTGTCAGGTCGATTACCTCTCC
>CALWFS010000193.1 GCA_944377705.1 uncultured Mediterraneibacter sp.
TTCTGGGAGATGAAAGTGACAAAGCTCCGAAAGCGCCGGGGATGAAATACCGGCATTATGCTCCGAAGGCGAAGCTGCTCATTGTGGAGGGCGATCTCAGGGAAGAAATCCTGGCGATCAGACAGCTGACGTATGCAGCCCACAGGGAGGGGCGGCGTGTCGGCGTGATCGCAACGGCTGAGACGCTTCCCTTCTATAAATATGGGATTGTCAAAAATATCGGTACAAGAGAAAACGAAAAGACGATCGCGCGAAGCCTGTACCGGGTGCTGCGGGAATTTGATGAAGAAGATGTGGAGGCAATCTACAGTGAATCTTTTGCCGTGCAGGGGATAGGAAAAGCGATCATGAACCGTTTGGAAAAGGCGGCCGGACATCTGCGGATATCCGCGGCGGCAGTGGCAAAGCAGCAAAAATACCGGCGTGTTACTTTTGTGAGCAGGACAGATTCAGCCAGGGCGCCCATGGCGGCGGAGATGCTCAGGCAATATGAACTTAAACAAGAGTATGTGGTCGATTCCAGGGGGCTGGTAGTGCTGTTCCCGGAACCGGCGAATCAGAAAGCTGAGGCGATCATGAAGAGCGCGCGGATGACGCTGGGCGATCATGTATCCCGCCAGTTTGATGAAGAAAACCTTCAGGAAGATACATTGATTCTGACCATTGAAGAGGGTCAGAAGGATAAGATCCTTTCAGAATACGGAGCGGGATATAATGTATACACCCTGAACGAATTTACAGGAGACAGCACGGAGATCCCGGATCCGTATGGACAGCCGCTGACTGCGTACGGAGAATGCTTTGAGGTTCTGCGCGGGCTGATCAGGAAACTTGCAGAAAAATTAGATTCACTTGTGGAGGAAGAAGAATGATAGGTAAAGTAACGATCATGGACCACCCGCTGATCACACATAAGATCAGCTATATCAGGCAGGAGAATGTTGGGACGAAGGAGTTCCGGGAGATGATCGGGGAAATCGCCCAGCTTATGTGTTATGAGGCTACGCGTGATCTGAAGCTCAGAGATGTGAAGATCAAGACTCCGATCGCTGAGATGACAGGAAAAGAACTGGCAGGGAAGAAACTTGCGATCGTGCCGATCCTGCGTGCGGGCGTGGGAATGGTGGACGGCATGCTTTCTCTTATTCCGGCGGCGAAGGTAGGGCATATCGGGCTGTACCGGGATCCCGAAACACTGGAGCCGGTGGAGTATTACTGCAAGCTTCCGGCAGACTGCAGTGAAAGGGAGGTATTTGTGGTCGATCCCATGCTGGCGACCGGCGGTTCCAGCGTGGCAGCGATCCGTATGCTGAAGGAAAAAGGAGTGAAAAATATCCGGTTCCTGTGCATTATCGCTGCGCCGGAGGGGCTGAAGCGTATGCAGAAAGAACACCCGGATGTGGACATTTATATCGGAGCGCTGGATGAAAGACTGAATGACCACGGCTATATCGTGCCCGGCCTGGGAGATGCCGGGGATCGTATCTTTGGGACTAAATAGACAAAGGAGATGGAAGCGATGGCGGAAATGACAGAGAAGAGAGCGGATTATTTATCGTGGGATGAGTACTTTATGGGTGTGGCAATGCTTTCGGGGATGCGTTCAAAAGATCCGAATACACAGGTGGGATGCTGTATCGTCAGTCCGGATAACAAAATCCTGTCAATGGGGTATAATGGTTTTCCGATCGGCTGCTCAGATGACGAGTTCCCGTGGGCGAGGGATGGGGCGGATCCGCTGGAGACAAAGTATGTTTACTCCACTCACAGCGAGCTGAACGCTATCCTGAATTACAGCGGCGGGAGTCTTGCGGGCGCGAAGCTTTATGTCTCGCTTTTCCCCTGTAATGAATGCGCCAAAGCGATCATACAGGCAGGGATCCGCGAAGTCATCTACGACTGCGATAAATATGCGGACACACCGAGCGTCATCGCGTCGAAAAGAATGATGGACGCTGCCGGAGTGAAATATCATAAATATGACAGAACCAACAGAAAGATAGAGATCGAATTATGATACGGACGGTAGAAGTAAAAGACATTGCGGCAAATATCAGGGAAATGTGTATCGAGGCAAATCATTTTCTTGCCCCTGACATGGGAAGGGCTTTGAACCGGGCGGTGATTTCGGAGAAGTCTCCCCTGGGCAGGCAGATTCTGAGGCGGCTGGAGGAAAACCTGGAGATCGCGGCTGAGGACATGATCCCGATCTGCCAGGATACAGGAATGGCGGTCGTGTTCATTGAGGTGGGACAAGACGTCCATCTGGAGGGCGGAAGTCTTGAAGACGCAGTGAATGAAGGCGTGAGGCAGGGGTATGCAGAGGGTTTTTTGAGGAAATCTGTTGTCAGAGATCCGCTGATCCGTGAAAATACGAAAGATAATACACCGGCAGTTATCCATACAAGGATCGTACCGGGAAAACAGATAAAGATCACTGTCGCGCCAAAAGGGTTTGGGAGCGAGAATATGAGCCGTATCTTTATGCTCAAACCGGCGGAAGGCGTTGAAGGTGTGAAAAATGCAGTGCTCACTGCTGTCAGAGACGCGGGTCCGAATGCCTGTCCGCCTATGGTGGTGGGCGTGGGGATCGGGGGCACGTTTGAAAAGTGCGCGCTTCTGGCGAAAGAAGCCCTCACAAGAGAGGCGGGAAGCCATTCTCCCATCCCATATGTAAAGGAAATGGAAGAAGAGCTTCTCGACAAGATCAATGGACTGGGAATCGGACCGGGAGGATTAGGGGGTACAATAACCGCCTTAGCTGTGAATATTAACACCTATCCCACGCATATAGCAGGGCTTCCCGTGGCGATAAATATCTGCTGTCACGTGAACCGGCATATTGAGCGTACAATTTAGCCCCGATGTGTGGCGTTGGGAGGAAGCTTTTGGAAATCGGCTGAGAAAATTTCGACAGAAAGGATATTCTCATGAATAAGCATATCAGAGTACCTATGGATATGGAGACCGCAAAATCTTTGCGTGCCGGTGATTATGTGTATTTGTCCGGCACTGTTTATACAGCGAGGGATGCGGCCCATAAAAGGATGGATGAGACGCTCCGGGAAGACGGAGCTCTTCCGTTTGATATAAAAGGACAGATCGTCTATTATATGGGACCGTCTCCGGCGCGCGGGGGGCGGCCTATTGGTTCTGCAGGACCGACAACCGCGAGCCGTATGGATAAGTATACGCCCCGGCTGCTGGATCTGGGAATGGGGGCGATGATCGGGAAGGGAAAGAGGAGTCAGGAAGTGATTGACGCTATCGTCAGGAATGGCGCTGTATATTTCGCGGCTGTGGGAGGCGCGGGAGCTCTCTTATCCAAATGTATTACTTCTTCTGAAGTAATCGCTTATGATGATCTGGGAACGGAGGCAGTCCGCCGTCTGAATATTGAAAATTTCCCGGTGATCGTGGTCGTGGACAGCAAAGGCAGTAATCTCTATGAGACTGCTGTCGAGGAGTACAGGCGGACGGAGGATGGAGAAAGATGAAGCGAATTTTGATGATGGTGCTGAGAAATCTCTATATGGTGCCTTATGGCTGGATCCGTCTGTGTTACAGAGCAGCCCATGTGGATAAATACACAGAAGAAGATATGTATGAATTTCTCCGCTGGATTGATCTTCGGGCTAATAAAGGCGGCAACGTGCATATTGATGTTCACGGTCAGGAAAATATTCCGGAGAAAGACGGATTTATGTTTTTCCCAAATCATCAGGGGTTATATGATGTGCTTGCTATTATAGAGGCAAGCCCGCGCCCGTTTTCTGTGGTGGCGAAAAAAGAGATTGCAAAGGTTCCGTTCCTGAAACAGATTTTTGCATGCATGAAAGCCTTTATGCTGGACCGGGAGGATGTCCGCCAGGCGATGCAGGTTATCGTAAACGTGACAAAAGAAGTAAAGAAGGGAAGAAACTACCTTATCTTTGCTGAGGGAACAAGATCCAGGAACGGCAATCATGTGGGCTCGTTTAAGGGGGGAAGCTTTAAGTCAGCGACAAAAGCACAGTGTCCGATCGTGCCAGTCGCGCTGATCGATTCTTTCAAGCCCTTTGATACAAACACAATAAAGCCGGTAACGGTCCAGGTGCATTTTCTGAAGCCGCTTTTCTATGAAGACTATAAAGATATGAAGACAACAGAGATAGCGGCGCTTGTGGAAGAACGGGTCCAGAGCGTGATCGATGCAAATATATGACAGGACAGCAGAGGCTGTCTGTTTTTACGATTTTTTTTAAAATTGTAGGGTTGTCAAACATATGTTACACCATGCTGAATAAATTCCTTCAAGCCAGTCTGTGGGGATTTCCAGCCCAAAG